>JAPUIM010000464.1 GCA_027297025.1 Bacteroidota bacterium
GGGAGTGTTGGTCTATAAGACCCTGGAAGAAATAGATTACACCATTTCGGCCATAAATGAAATTATTCCCTAAATTGGTTTGAATTCCTATTTGTTTTCCAGGATTTTAATTCTTTAATATGAAACGTAGATCAGCTCTCAAAAAGACTGCATATTTAATGGGTGGAACCCTTTCAGCTGCCTCAATCGCTACACTCTGGCAAACATGTTCACCCGATAGAGCTCCCGATTGGACACCTAGATTTTTTTCGCAATCGCAATTTGATACCATAGGTGCCATTGCGGAACAGATCATACCTGAAACGGAAACCTTGGGCGCCAAAGGTGTGGGCGTGGATCGTTTCATTGATCTGCTATTAAAGGATGTGTATTCTAAACAAGAGCAAGATCAATTCCTGAAAGGACTAATTGAATTTGAGCAGCAGTGCCATAGAGAACTAGGCAAAAATTTATATGAATGTGAGTTGTCTCAACAACAGATATTTCTTAGAAAACACCAAACTGAGATGTTGCAATTGATTAAAGTAAATAAAGAAACAAAGCTACCTTTTTTCTTGAAAGTCAAAGAGTTAACCCTTTGGAGTTTCTTTACATCGGAACAAGGGATAAAACAAAATTTACTTTACCGGCCAGTACCGGGAAAATATGAAGGATGCATTACTCCGGAACAGAAAAAAGTGATTGTGGGAAACCATGTATAGGACAAAATGAAAACAAGACAAATCACCTCTTTTGATGCTATTGTTATTGGATCCGGAATTTCAGGAGGATGGGCGGCCAAAGAGCTAACGGAAAAAGGATTAAAGACCTTGATTTTGGAAAGAGGGCGTAGCCTGGAGCATATAAAAGATTATCCAACCACTAATAGTGCTCCCTGGGAATTTAATTACCGGGGAGAGGTTTCGCCAGAAATAAAAAAAGATTATCTCATCCAAAGTACCAATTACTCTTTTAATGATGCCACCAAGCATTTTTTTGTAAAGGATACGGAAAATCCTTATGTGAATCCCGAAAATAAAGAATTTAGATGGATCCGAGGGTACCATACCGGGGGAAGGTCTTTGATGTGGGCCCGACAGTGTTACCGTTGGAGCGACTTGGATTTTGAGGCCAATGCCAAGGAAGGCATAGAAATTGATTGGCCCATTAGGTACAAAGACATTGCTCCTTGGTATGATTATGTAGAAAAATTCGCCGGAATCAGTGGCCAGGCAGAGGGTTTACCCCAACTTCCCGATGGACAATTTCTTCCTCCCATGGAGATGAATTGTGTGGAAAAATATGTAAAAGAAAAGATCCAGGAAACCTGGCCGGACCGCACTATGACCATTGGTAGAGTCGCACACCTTACGGTTCCTCACAACGGACGGGGCAAGTGCATGTATAGGAATCTGTGCTACCGGGGTTGTCCTTTTGGCGCCTATTTCAGCAGTCAAAGCGCTACTTTACCTGCTGCTACTGCCACCGGCAATATGACCTTGAGGCCCAATTCCATTGTACATTCTATCCTTTATGACGAACAAAAGGACAAGGCAACCGGAGTGAGAGTCATCGATGGTGAAACCTTGGAAACCCTGGAATTCAGTGCCAGGATCATTTTCCTATGTGCATCTACCCTGGGATCAACTCAAATTTTACTTAATTCCACCTCTAACCGTTTTCCCCAGGGACTGGCAAATTCCAGTGGTGTGCTTGGACATTATCTGATGGATCACCATACTGATGTAGATTCAAAGGCTCGATTTGATGGTTTTGAAAATGAATATTACAATGGGCATCGCCCCAACGGAATTTATGTCCCTCGATTTAGAAATGTAAAAACCAAGCACCCTGATTTTTTGCGAGGATACGGTATGCAAGGAAGTGGCAGTAGAGAGGGTTGGTCCCGTGGTAATGATATAGATGATTTAGGTGCTGATTTCAAAAAGGCCATCACTGAACCAGGACCCTGGACCATGTCCTTTGGAGGATTCGGAGAGTGTTTACCTTATTATGATAATAAGGTGGAACTCAATCCCGATTTGAAAGACAAATGGGGTTTGCCCACACTTAGGATAAGTTGTGAATTCAAGGAAAATGAACTGGCGATGCGCAAAGACATGGCCATCACCTCCGCAGAACTCTTAGAAGCTGCCGGTGGTAAAGATATTGAAACTACTAATGAAAAAGCTATTCCGGGTTTTGCCATTCATGAAATGGGTACCGCTCGTATGGGCAATGACCCCAAAACTTCTGTTTTAAATAAATGGAACCAGTGCCATGATGTTCCCAATCTTTTTGTCACTGATGGTTCCTGTATGACCTCCTCTGCTTGCCAAAACCCATCAATCACTTATATGGCGTTAACAGCCAGGGCTTGTGATTATGCGGTGAAGGAATTGAACAGACGAAATCTTTAGGTATGCTGATCAAATCAGGTGAAAAATCCACATCAGTTACTCATACACAGCAGCTGGTAGAAAAATACTATGGTATCCAAGCCATTGCAAAACCTTTACCGGGAGAAATAGATGATAACTTTTATCTGATCACCAATCAAGGAGAAGAATATGTGTTAAAAATTGCACCTCCTGACTCCGATCTGGAACATTTAAAGTTTCAAAATGCTCTGGCGCTTCATTTAAAGGATGGTGAACTGGCATTGCCTTGCCCAGTTAAAAACATGCAAGGAGATTTTTTAATAACTCATTGTGAAGATAACCATGAACGTTACTTACGCCTGTTTTCCTGGCTCCCGGGAAGATTATTATCGCAATGCCATCCACATAGCACTGGATTGCTGGAGGATTTGGGTAAAGCAATGGGAAAATTATCCAAATCCTTGCAGCATTTCGATCATCCCTATGCCCACAGATTTCATAAATGGGACCCTTCCCAGGCAGATTGGGTCAAACCTCATTTGGATAGTTTTGAGAATCCTGAAAAAAAAGTCATTGCTGCCTACTTCTACCAATTATTTGAAGATCACCTGCCGGCTTTGCAAAACTTGCGAAAAGGCATCAATCACAACGATGCCAATGACCACAATGTGATCGTCACGGATGATAGTCGAAACCCCAGGATATACGGCTTGATTGATTATGGCGATGCAATTTATACCCACACCATCAATGAATTGGCCATCACCCTGGCCTATAGTATGATGGGTAAAAATGATCCGCTGGAGGCTGCATTGGCAGTAATCAAAGGCTATCATCGGGAATTTGCTTTGATGGAAGAAGAGTTAGCAGTGCTTTACGTTATGATAGGCACTAGGTTGCTGATAAGTGTAACCGTAGCACACTTAAATTCCCAGGAGAATCCAGATAACCCATACCTGCAGATAAGCAATCTAAATGCCTGGAACCTGTTGCGGAAATGGAAAGAA
>JAPUIM010000465.1 GCA_027297025.1 Bacteroidota bacterium
ACCAACAGATCATTTTTTGGAACGATAGTCTTGCACTGGTTCAGCAATCAGGGGAATGGGGTCTTATTTCAATTGATGATGAAACGGTTTACTATAATATCATCAAGTACAAGATGGTCATAAACAATAAGGATGAGAAGATCATGATCTATGAAACGGAAAAAGGCGTGGGTCTGATCAGCAGTAGCAAAGGCATAATCATAGCACCTACCTATAATGATATATCTGTATTACAAACTCCTTCTGATCCTATTTTTTTAGCAGAAAAGTTTATCCCGGAAGCGGAATTCTATATTGCCATTTATTATGATGTAAAAGGTGAAATTATCAGAAAGCAAGCCTTCACCGCAGCGGAGTATGCCAAGGTGTCCTGTAAATAGATGGCACTTTCAACTTTTCCTTAAAGTATTATATTTGTTGCATGTCCATCAATGAGCAATTCAGCAGTCGCTGGGGAATCGTACTGGCCTCCTTGGGAATGGCCATCGGGGCAGGTAATTTATGGCGATTTCCCCGGCTTGCCGGTCAGTATGGTGGTACCTTCATCATCCTTTGGATCCTTTTTCTTTTGGTTTGGTCCATCCCTATCCTACTGGCTGAATTCTCCATCGGTAAAAAATTCAAAAAGGGAGTAATTGGATCTTATGCGGGTATTGGTGGAAAGAACTTCACATGGATCGGGTTTTTTATTACAGCCTGTACCCTGATGATCACTTTTTATTATTCGGTGGTTACTGCCTGGGGGTTGCAATACCTGGGATTGTCAATAACCGATGTTTTCAATCATTTATCCGGTAATGAAACATTAGCCCAAAAGTTGATCCATTCCCCCCAATATATGGATGATCATTGGAACGAAATCTCCAACGGAAACTTAACCACGGTGATTTTATACATTGGCGCAATCATCCTAGGTGTGTCCCTGCTTTATCGGGGCATACAAAATGGATTGGAAAAAGCCAATAAGATCCTCATCCCCAGTTTATTTGTGATGTTATTGGTTATTTGCATTATTTCTCTGAACATGAAAAACGGTGTAAAAGGACTGGAATATATGTTTACCATCAATCCTGATCATTTTTACAATCCCAAGGTATGGCTCGAAGCCTTATCTCAATCTGCCTGGTCCACCGGCGCCGGATGGGGATTATTAATGACTATATCATCTTATACCAGAACCAAGGAAGATGTAACCCTCAACACTTTCATCGGGGCCTTTGGCAACAATACAGCCTCACTACTTGCTGGTATGGCTATTCTACCGGCAGTTTTTGCATTATCCGCCAATGAAACTTCTGCTATAGAATATTTGCAAGCCGGTAACCAGGCTTTGACCTTTACTATTATTCCCAACTTATTCACTCACATACCAGGAGGTATTTATTTATCCGTCATATTTTTTACTGCATTTTTTTTAGCAGCCTTTAGTTCTTTACTTCCCATGATAGAGCTATTTATCAAAGTATTAGGCGATTTGGGTCTTTCCAGACATAAGGCTGCACTCAGAGCTGGTTTTTTTTGTATTGTATTCGGGCTTCCATCTGCTCTTAATTTGAAAATTTTTACCAATCAAGACTGGGTATGGGGCATTGGATTGATTATTTCAGGGCTCTTTATCGTGTTTGCCTCCCTCAAAATGGGACTATTAAAATTTAAACATGAATTTATAGACCGAGACTCTGATTTTAAAGTCCCCGACCGGTATTTTGCTGTAAGCATGGTATTTAATTTATTCCTGGGATTCATTTTGATTTATTGGTGGATGTCTCAGGGTTTTAGCCAATACCCCTGGTTCGATGAAAATGGGAATTGGAATTTAATAAGTGTATACAGCAATGCCACTATTGTGACCCAATGGTTGCTGGTACTACTGATTGGAATAATCCTAAATAATTACTTATATAAAAAATTCACCTCGATATGAGTATCACTGCCCTTTTAAGTATGTTGGTTATTCTGGGCTTTATTGTGGGTGGATTCATCTTTTTCTTATGGTTGGCTATCAAAAATGAACGAAAAAAAGGAGATTAAACTTTCTGTTTTAATCGTTTGGCCAAAATGGCAATACCTTCTTCAAAACTATGTGGATCATATCCTAGAAGATCCTGGGCCTTATCAATGATAAAGCCGGTTTTAGGTGGTCGTTTAGCAGGTTGAGTGAATTGTTGCGAATCTGTTTCTGTAATCAGCCCTTTATCTAAATTAAAATAATCGGCAGTTTTAGTCGCCATTTGGTATGGAGATAATAGATCTTTTCCCGATATATTAAAAATTCCATGGGCCCGGTGTTTAATGATCAAATAACAGCCTTGCGCCAGGTCTTCCGCCAAAGTAGGTGTTCGCCATTGATCATTCACCACACGAATTTGTTTTTCATTTTCCAGAGAATCCTTTACCCATAATATAATATTGGACCTACTCATTTGATGGGAAATGCCATAGACCAGGATGGTGCGGGCTATGGCCCAGTCAATAGAACTTTCCATAACTACTTTTTCTGAAGCCAATTTGGACTCCCCATAATAGCTAATGGGATTTGGCTTTGAATCCTCCAGGTAGGGTCCGTCCTCTCCATCGAATATGAAATCGGTCGACAGATGAAGAAGGAATGATTGTTGTTTAGCGCAAGCTTCAGCCAAATTTTCCACTGCATGCACATTCAAGTCCCAGCACCCTTGTCGATCGCTTTCACATTGATCCACATTGGTCATGGCAGCTGTATTCACTACCATATCCGGGCCGAATTTTTCCATCACCTCATTTACCTGCTTCTTATCAGTAATATCAAGGGAGTGGAAGGTATAGGACACAGAATTTTTTGGGAGTCGGTTTTCACCGGAAGAGGTGGCAATTACTTCGACATCGGGTTTGGTACCTAACAGGTTGACCAATTTTTGACCTAATAAGCCGTTGGAGCCAGTGATTAGTACCTTCATCCGAGACTAATTATTTTGAAGGTATTCATATCCATATTTTTCACTGATCTGTTTTTTGGGCATTTTTTCCAAACTCAAGGTCATGTAGATATCCTCAATAGGTTTATCCCCCTTTCCTGTTGTTTGATTGACTATTTTATCCACCACTTCAATACCTTCAACCACTTTTCCGAATACGGTATAGGTCCCATCTAGATGAGGTGCTCCGCCTATGGTTGAATATACCTCGATTTGACGGTCGCTTAGATTGAAGTCTTCCAATGGCCCGAATTCCCCTTCAATTTTATCCCTGGTACTCAACATGATCTGCCTCATCAACTCCTGCTGTTGCCCATTGTAGGCTTCAACGTATTGATCTTTAATATCCACGTTACTTTGCCGGTTGATCAACTGCGCAAAATAGGGCTGGATCTGGCCCAAGAGGTGGTCGTCTTTGAGACGCTGAAATTCGGAGGTTTTAAATTTTTTCCCTTGAACAATATAAAATTGGCTACCGCTGGATTTCTTTTCCGGATTTATTTTATCTCCCTGACGGGCAGCGGAAACTGCACCTCGTTCGTGAATAAACTTATGGTTAAACTCTGCCGGGATTAGATCGGGTGCCTCATTCACATCATCACGCA
>JAPUIM010000466.1 GCA_027297025.1 Bacteroidota bacterium
TGTCTTAGTTTTTGAATGAGTTGTTGAGTTGACATTTTCTCTTCCGGAATGATAGTTGCAGCTGCACCTCCTGCAATTCCGCTTCTGATGGCGATAAATCCCGCGTCCCTGCCCATTACCTCTATAAAAAACAACCTGTTGTGGGAAAGGGCTGTGTCCCTGATCATATCGATAGCATTTACTGTTGTATTAGTTGCAGTGTCGAAACCGATGGTGCTGTCAGTGCCGTATAGGTCATTATCAATAGTGACCGGAATGCCAATAATTGGCATTTTAAACTTTTTATTGAATTGAACAGCCCCTGTAAATGTACCATCTCCACCAATAGCTACCAGGGCGTCAATGCCATCCTGAAGAATATTATCATAAGCCTGTTGCTGTCCTTCGGGGGTTTTAAACTTTTCACTGCGGGCAGATTTAAGAATAGTCCCACCCAATTGTATAATATTGGCTACCGATCTGGCTCCAAGGTTTTTAAAATCCCCCGTAATCAACCCTTCATATCCATTATATATCCCTACAACTTCCTTTTCGTAATAGATACATGCCCTCACTACCGCGCGAATGGCTGCATTCATTCCAGGTGCATCACCTCCTGATGTAAAAACTCCAATTCTTTGGATACTGTCCATTGATTAATTAATAAGCTGACAAAGTTAGTGCAATATATAAACTAGGCAATGATTGGAGGTACGTACTACAGTGTAAAGAGCTAAACCAACAGGAAGCAAGGAAACGAACATGATATTGTGAAAAATATTTTAGAAATTTTAATAAATTTCAACTATTTTCGAGTGCTTTTAAAGTTCATAACATATTGATTACCAAAAGATGGAAAATGACATCATAAACCTGATGAAAACAAAATTTATTAAACCCAAATTAGGTGACAGTGCAGGTGTATTCGGGGCAGCCTTACTTACTATCTAAGGCTAGGTCATGCTTTATCTTCACATTAAAATGAACTTTTTTTAACAATTATTAGATAATCCTCCAATAATTTAAAATTACAATTTATGAAAAAAATGATATTTCTGATTACCCTTAGCACAATTAGCATTTCAGTTCTTGGTCAGACTTTCGAATTGAAATTTGACCATACAGCAATTTTAGTTAGTGACTTGCAGAAAAGTGCTGAATTTTATACTGATATTCTTCAGCTGAGCCAGATTGAGACACCTGGTTCAAATCAGATAATTAGATGGTTCTCGTTAGGAAAAAATCGTCAACTTCATCTTGTGAAAGTTGATAATGATGGAATCAAATTACACAAAGCAATACATTTCTCTTTAAATGTTGCCAACTATGATGCTTTCTTAAAATATCTTGAATCAAAAATAATTGAATATTCAAATTGGCCAGGAGAAAAAAATAAGTTTACGGTTAGGGCAGATGGCGTCAGACAAATATATATTCAAGATCCTGATGGACATTGGATTGAAATAAATGACGCTGTATATTAAAAACATTGCTAACAATGTGAATACTGCCAACTAAAAATGTTGCAAGGGTCATAAATTTATATTTTCTTACAAATAAATTAAAATCTCTCTTATGGATCGACGTGAAGCAATCAAGAGAACGTCTCGTATAATGGGTATAGCGATTTCCTCTTCAGTAATTACAGCCATTATGGAAGGCTGCACTATAAAAAATGATATTAACTGGATTCCTTCATTTCTAACAAAAGATCAGGCCATTCTGGTTGGGCAGGTAGCTGAAAGAATTCTTCCATCTACAGATACTCCCGGGGCACTGGACGTTGGGGTGGATGCTTTTATCGATGTTATGTTGAGGGATTGTTACAAAAAAGCACAGCAGGAAATTTTTTTAAGTGGCGTAAGAGAGTTAGAGGAAATAAGTCAGGCATCATTTGAAAAGTCTTTTGCCGATTGCGACCATAAACATCAGGATACTCTGCTGAAAAAATTGGAAAATGACTCAGAAACATGGAAAAAAGATGGCAAATCAAGTGAAAGACCATTTTTTCTGATTGTTAAAGAACTTACGTTACTGGGATATTTCACATCTGAAGAAATAATGAAAAACCATCTTGAATATAACCCGATACCAGGCCGATTCGACGGGTGTATACCCATGGATAAAAATCAGAAATTAAGGGTGGGCAACTAATTTGTATGATAAAAAAGCAAAATACATACGACGCCATTGTTGTAGGTTCAGGTATTACGGGCGGCTGGGCAGCAAAGGAACTTTGTGAAAAAGGTTTAAAAACACTTGTGCTTGAAAGAGGTCGTAATGTGAATCACGTGATTGACTACCAAACTACGAATATGGCTCCATGGGATTTTATACATCGGGGTAGGGAAACTCAAGATGATATTGAAAATCAACCTATCCAAAGCACAACTTATGCTTTTAATGAAGGAACTAAACAATTCTTCGTCAACGACAAAGAAAATCCATACAGCACACCTAAGGATAAGCCATTTCGATGGATCAGGGGTTATCAAGTAGGTGGTCGATCGTTGATTTGGGGCAGGCAAAGTTACCGGTTAGGTGTGATTGATTTTGAGGCAAACGCCAGGGAGGGCATCGAAATAGACTGGCCTATTAGATATAAAGATATTGCTCCCTGGTACGATTATGTTGAATCGTTTGCTGGCATTAGCGGACAAGCTGAGGGACTACCACAATTGCCAGATGGTGTGTTTCAGCCACCAATGGAAATGTACTGTGTTGAGAAAAAAGTAAAAGATGCTATAGAAAAAAACTGGTCGGATCGAATGCTTACCATTGGACGAACCGCGAATTTAACAAGACCACTTCATGGAAGGGGGGCCTGTCAGTATAGGGATCTTTGTAATCGAGGTTGCCCTTATGGTGCCTATTTCAGCAGCAATTCCTCTACCCTGCCAGCTGCCAATGCCACAGGCAATCTAACACTGAGGCCGAATTCAATTGCTGTTACACTAATTTTTGATGAGAAAACCGGCAAAGCTTCAGGCATCAGAATACTAGATAGCGAGACGAGCGAGACAATAGAATATTTTGCAAAGGTGATCTTTTTGTGCGCATCAACTTTAGGTACAACTTGGTTGCTGCTTCATTCTAAAAGTCAGTATTTCCCGGATGGATTTGGTAATTCAAGTGGTGTCCTGGGCCATTATTTAATGGACCACCACTTTCAGGTTTATTCAATAGCAGAATTTGATGATTTGGATGATAATTATTATTACGGTTCCCGGCCCAATGGTATCTACGTGCCAAGATTCAGAAACATAAAGGAAAAGCATCCCGATTTTTTGCGTGGTTATGGGATGCAGGGTGGAGGATATAGGGTTGGTTGGGGATATGGAAACGACCAAACCGGGTTTGGCGCCAGCTTCAAAAATTCCCTGATGAGTCCTGGTCCATGGAGGATGAACTTGCATGCATTTGGCGAATGTCTCCCTTACTATGACAATAAAGTTGAACTGAATCCCAATGTTACGGATAAATGGGGCTTGCCAACATTAACCATCATATGTGAATTCAAGGAAAATGAATACGCCATGAGAAAAGATATGGCCCAAACCACATATGAAATGCTGGAATCGGCAGGAGGAAAAAATGTAGAAACACATTATGGCCCTGATATCCCCGGGTTTGGGATACATGAAATGGGTACAGCCAGGATGGGTAAAGATCCTAAAACTTCTGTTTTAAATAAGTACAATCAAATGCACGATGCTGTTAATGTATTTGTTACTGATGGTTCATGCATGACTTCATCCGCTTGCCAGAATCCCTCATTAACTTATATGGCTTTAACTACCAGGGCGGCAAACTATGCCGTCGATCAGCTTAAGAAAGGAAATCTTTAAATATTCTGTTGATTCAACTTCGTCAATAAATATCACTGGAGTAAAACCCTGACACATTGCAGCGGTGGCTTTTGTTACCCTTGTGGGCCAGAAGGTCAAAGAGGATATATCCAATCAGTTGTCTCGATTATCATTACGGGTCATTTGGTGACATAAGAGTATACTTTTTAAAAAAATAGGTAAAAGCAACAAATTCTATGCACATATTGAAGAATTATCTAACTTGGGGGGATCAAATAGTCTCTTGAATTATCTAAGCTACAGCACATTGGAGACATATATAAATGAACTGAAAGTAAAGAATTGATAATTATCAATGAGGTATAAATTCTCCATTTTAATTTGTATAACATTTCTAATCATATTTTCCGGTTGTAAAGAAAAATCACAGGAAACGCCAGCCCAATATTGGGACATTCTATCCACCAGGATACTTGGGCTTTCATACCTGGAAGAGAACAAATTAGATGAAGCCGAAGCAGAGTTTTTAAAACTGGTAAAGTTGGCCCCTGATGAAGTTATGGGGTATGCCAATTTGGGATTGGTTTATTTACGAAAGGGTAATTATGACGATGCTAAAAAGCAATTGGATATAGCCTTAAGAATAGAATCGGATAACCCGGATGCAAGATTTATCCTTGCAGAATATTATAAATTGACAGATAATTATGAAGCATCCATCGATCAATTAAAAAATATAATTGAAATTGATCCGGGCAATAAAAGGGCACTATATAGCCTTGTAGAAATATATTCCAGAGTTGGTTTAGCTGATGGTAATCAATTACAAGCGAAATATTTGAACTCTTTGGTGGGAAATGTTCCGAATAACATTGTTCCCAGAATGGAACTGATAGAAATACTACTCAATACCGGGAAAGATGATCAAGCCCTTCTGCACCTGGAACAAATTCGACAACAGTTCCCTGAATTTCCAAAGGAAGCTGCTGAATTTTATAATAAGGCCCTTGAGTATTTACATGCTTTCAACCCACAGGAAGCCCTTAAAGTGATTAGGATATTTCATAATTTTCTGAAAGTTACAACATTGTACCAGTCAGATCTTCGGGATATCGCGGGCCCGGGAGGGGCTAGGGTCGGATTTCCGGTTATAACATTTAGTCAATTGTTTACTGCAGAAATCCCTGAAGGTAAATCTATAATAGATGCCATTTCTTTTACTGAAGTCACTTCAGACGAAGGATTAGATGTTGTCAATCAAAATTTGATAGTTAATCATCAAGCTAAGGATTATTATTCTTACCTGGCAATTGGAGATTATGATGGGGACGGAGACCAGGATGCTTATTTTACTAACTTCAAAGAGGGTCAGGAAACAAACTTTTATTTGTTACGAAATCAATGGGCCGGGAGAGGAGGCATGTTCGAGGATGTTACCAATAACTCAGGGATTGACCATGGCGGTGAAGAATACTCATCTATTTTCGCTGACTATGACAACGATGGCTGGCTGGATTTATATATTGTTAAAAATGGAGCAAACCTATTGTACCAGAATGATGGCGAAGGGAGTTTTGTAGACGTATCTGTAACCTCGAAGCTTGATGATCAGAGCATTGGCTCAATTCCTCTATTTTTTGATATCGATCACGATGGGGATTTGGACGTATTTATTGCAAATCAAGGAAGGAATTTGCTATATCGAAATAATTCAGATGGTACTTTTTTGGAGCAATCTAAGGTAATGGGTGTTGCGGGGGAAAATATTAAAAGCCGTGATGCTGCTTTTGGGGATTTTGATGAGGATGGTGATATTGATTTGTTGGTAATTAACCAAAACGCTAGTAACGTTCTTTATGAAAATCAAAGGCAGGGCAGGTTTGAAGATAATACTGAAGCCAGCGGATTAGCTAATAAAGGCTATTCCGGAGCTGTGGCGATAGGGGATTATAACAATGATGGCTTCCTGGATTTTTTTATCACTGCACTTGAAGAAGGATCCTATCAATTACTCAAAAACAAAGGAAATGGAGCTTTTGAGGAGGATAACCAGATTGGTAATTGGGCGAACAGAATAAACCGTCTTATTGGATATGATGCGAAGTTTTTTGATTTTGACAATGATGGATTCCTGGATTTACTTATAGCTGGAAAATCCACGGAAAGAGGCGTATTTCTTTTGCATAATGATGGATCTGGAAACTTTGAGGATGTATCGCATCTGTTACCAGTTAGTCTTGAATCAGGTAGGCAAATAGAAGTCACTGATTATGATGAAGATGGTGACCTTGATAT
>JAPUIM010000467.1 GCA_027297025.1 Bacteroidota bacterium
CCTATTTGGTTTGCTGCCTGGAAGGGTAACTTTTATCATCGACAGGGAAGGAATCATACGGAAGGTATTTAACTCCCAATTCCAGGCTTCCAAACACGTAGAAGAAGCTGTGAGAGTGATTAGAAAATTTTGAGACAAGGAGACTGAACTTATTGGTGACTAAAAGAAGCCAGCAGGTATTAATTTTCAGGAAACGGTAAGGTGGATGGTTTCATTGGGGATTTTACTGTGAAGATGGATAAAACCGGTTTTGATCATGGTCCAGCAGGTGATTCCCCATACCATTACGAAAGCAGTAAAAAATAGGATAAAAGTCATTGTAATAATCCAAAATTTCGAAGTAAAAATGCCAATAATACAGCTCTGATATTTTTCAAATAAGTGGTTATTCTTTCCTACGTAAGGTTATTACAACATTTGACCATTTACGCGATCCAAGGCGAAGACCAATAATTAGAGAAAAACAGCCTAGTTGTCCACTTTTTTACCGATTCCATGTTCAAATACCAATTCTCCTCCTAAGAAATTAGAAAGCAACAAATAAAGATTGAGCAGGCAGATAACGTAAGAAATAATAAGGAAGGTGGAAAATAAATGGGTAAGTCTTCAATTTGCATACCCAATAGGGCCGTGAGATCTTCCATCCAAGTCCATATTTAAAAATCCACGCCGCAGAGTCATACTCTATGATGGATGAGAATTGGAGCTTTTAATATATCCAAGGATCCAAAAATCAATGTCAATGTGAGGGCACATATCCGGGGTTCCGCGATTTAAATAAAATGACAACCTTATTAAAAACCACTTTCTTTTAATTAATCAGACTTATTTATTATTTTCATTCCCGTAGTTTGGGATTTTTTAATTATGGATCAACAACAGTAATGGACAAATTATGTACGGTAATAGGGGTCGGGCCAGGAATGGGTATGGCCATTGCCAAAAAATTTGCTCAAGAAGGTTTCAATTTGGCACTGGTTGCCAGGAGAAAAGAGGCACTAGCGGAATATGAAAAGGAACTGAGTAATAAAGATGTTAAAACGTTTTCCTACCCTACTGATGTTTCAGATCTGGATCAATTGGGATCAACTATGAACAAAATAGAAAAGGAGGCAGGACAATCCAACCCTTTGATCTATAATGTCTCGGTGCTTAACCCATCGGTCCCGTCAAAGCTGAAAATTGAAGATCTCATTCAAGAGTTTAAGATCAATGTTGCTTCCGCCCTGGTTTGTGTAAAAAAGGTGTTGCCCTTCATGCAAAAAGCAAAAACCGGAAAGATCTTTCTCACCGGAGGGGGATTAGCATTGAATCCCTGTTATGAGTATGTTTCATTAGGAATTGGGAAGGCAGCGATGCGTAGCCTTAGTATCAGCTTGAGCCAGGAGCTTAAACAATATGGCATTCACGTGGCCACTATCACCATTGATGGAATGATCGAACCGGGAGGCCGTTTTGATCCAGATCGAATCGCTGAGGAGTATTGGAGACTCTACAACCAAAAGCCTGGCAAGCAGGAGATAGAGGTGATCTATAATTAATATGGCCCCGGTATGATAATAAAAAGCCATATTGGAATTCCCCATATGGCTTTTTATATTTTTTCGGAATTATTAATTGAAATCCTTTCCTTCTTTTAATGTTTTTACATAACCCTCTAAAAATTGCTTGCTGGTTGCAGGAGCCTTCACCAAGGCTTTTTCCTCATATTTTAATGCGGTCTTAAAGTCACCATTAGCAGAGTATCCACGGGCCAAACCATGCTCCGCCAGCCAATGCTCGGGATATTTTTTAGCTAACGTTTTAAAAATATCCATAGCTTCTTTATTCTTATTATCTCCTATCAACTGTCTGCCATACCCATATAGATCTCCAGCACCAGCGGTAGGATGATCAATCGCCAGTTTCATGGTTTCCTCAGATTCTTGAGTTCGGCCCAGCTTGGCCAGTAAAGAAGATTTGGTTTGAAGATTTTGAAAAGTCTCTTTTGACCCAAAACCACCGGCGATGGATCGTTCCGCCCATTCCAGACCCTGTTCCAAGTCCACATCATTTTGCGCACAATAAGTGGCTGCCTGGTTCCAGGCTTGCCAGGTAAAACCTGGAGTAGATCGTAGCTGGTCTTTGAAGCTGTTTAACACTATAGGGTGCACGTCCACATCGATCCTTATGGGAACCTTCAGCTCTTCCCATATTAATGCTACCACTGCATAATTGTCACCACGTTCAATGAATTCATAGGTCAACCATTCGTGTTTCCCTGCTTCACTGGGCTTTACCTTTATCTGCAAAGCATCTTCAGCCTGATCGTAGCTAAAACTTCCCCAGGAAGAAGAATTGTGGGAGAATATAATGGTCCACTCATCCGCAGCCGGAATCATATGCAGCCCGTAGGTACCAGCAGGTAATTCTTTACCTTCTACCTTGACCTCATGAGTGACGGTGAAAGTAGTGTTATCATTTGCTCCTGCTCTCCAGGGAGATGGTTTGCCTTCATTGTAGGGTACTAAAGCTCCCCAAATTTCACGGTCATTGACTTTGGGACTGTGATAAGAAATAGTAATATCGGTAATGCCAATGGTCTGAGTAACACTGG
>JAPUIM010000468.1 GCA_027297025.1 Bacteroidota bacterium
TCTGGCGGAATTTCCTATTCCCGGAGTGGGAATTGATATTATTTTGTTTGATGGAGAAGATTATGGCGTTACCAGGGGATATCAGGAGCCGGTAATGGATTCTGAGAATGGTTGGTGTCTGGGATCACGCCACTGGGTCTCCAATAAACACCAAAAAAATTATGGAGCTTATTATGGAATATTACTCGATTTGGTAGGCGCTCGGAAAGCTACTTTTTTTCAAGAAGGTTTTAGCATGGAATATGCCCCAATTATTGTGGGGCGGGTTTGGAAAAATGGCCAGCAACTAGGCTATAAAGATTTCTTCATTAACAAACAGCGTGGTGGGATTATGGATGATCATCTGTTTGTGAACCGGGAAGCCAAGATTCCTATGATAAATATAATTCAGTACGATGCTAAAACCGGGGACTTCGGTGATTATCATCATACCCATAGGGACCAATTAGACATTATAGATAGGTTAACTTTGGAGGCGGTAGGAGAGACCGTGATGTATACCGTCTACCATGAGCAGCAGACTACTTAACCATACTGTTCCTTATAATAATTTTGATAAGTCCCCGAAGTAACATTTTCCAACCAATCCGTGTTTTGAAGATACCAATTCACCGTCTGTTCGATTCCTTGTTCAAATTGTAAAGAGGGATTCCAACCTAGCAGTTGGGTGATCTTACTTGAATCTATAGCATATCTCAAATCATGTCCTGCCCGGTCTGTAACGAAGGTGATCAACTCAGCCGAAGAACCCGGTTTCCGGTCCAATTGGCTGTCCATAATTTTGCATAGAAGTTTTACCAAATCCAGGTTTTTCCATTCATTAAACCCTCCAATACTATAGGTTTCCCCAACGTTCCCCTGGTGATATACCAGGTCAATGGCTCTAGCGTGATCTTCTACATATAACCAATCCCTGATATTTTCACCTTTACCGTATACTGGCAAGGGTTTTTCATTTTTTATGTTATTAATAAATAGAGGTATTAACTTTTCAGGAAATTGATTAGGTCCATAGTTGTTTGAACAATTGGAGATGATCACCGATAATCCATAGGTGTTTTGGTAAGCTCTAACAAAATGATCAGACCCTGCTTTAGAAGCCGAATAGGGAGATTGGGGATCATAAGGAGTGGTTTCAGTAAAAAATCCACCCTCATCTAATGATCCATATACCTCATCGGTGGATATATGATAAAATATATGTTTGTCGGTAGATTTTTGCCAGGTATCAACGGCAGCACCTAATAGGTTTGCCGTACCAATTATATTGGTATCGATGAATGGCAATGGATTTTTAATTGAACGGTCTACATGGGATTCCGCTGCCAAATGAATGACCCCATCAAATCTATAATGGCCAAATAATTCTGATATAAATTTACGGCCAACAATATCACCTTTTACAAATTCATAATTGGATTTGAATGTGATATCTGAGAGATTTTCAAGATTGCCGGCGTAAGTTAGCTTGTCTAAATTGACAATATGATATTCAGGATATTTGTTAACGAATAATCGGACCACATGCGATCCGATAAAACCTGCACCACCGGTAATAAGTAGGTTTTTCTTGGTCTTTACCATAACAAGCTACAAGCTGATTTTTTCTTGCCACCTCCAGGAGTCAGCCAAAGCATCTTCCAGACTTAACTCCGTACGCCAATCTAAAAATTGATGGGCCTTATCCGCATTGGCATACATAACCGGTACATCTCCTGTTCGGCGATCTCCCACCACGTAATTCACTTTTTTTCCCACCACCTTTTCAAATTCATTTATAATTTGAAAAACACTGTTACCATGTCCGGTCCCCAGGTTGAATACATCATATGGATCTTCCTGTTGGTCAAATAGATAATCAAGTGCCTTCACATGAGCTTTAGCCAAATCCACTACATGTAGGTAATCCCGGATACAAGACCCATCCGGTGTATTATAATCATCCCCAAATACCGTTAGTTGGTTCCTGGCACCAGCCACGGTTTGAGTAATATAAGGAACTAAATTACTGGGAACTCCAATAGGTAATTCACCGATAACAGCGGAGGGATGTGCGCCTATAGGATTAAAGTATCTTAATGAAATTGCTTTCAATTGTTTCCTATTTTGTGCTTCCTGAGATATTATCTCTTCACTTATTTTTTTGGTATTGCCATAGGGTGAAAACGGAGTTACTACAGGAGTGTTTTCGGTTACCGGCAACTTTTTTGCTGCACCGTATACCGTACAGGAGGAAGAAAAAACCAAGTATCTTACCTGGTGCTGTTCCATAGCTTCTAATAATGCGCATAAAGAACCGAGATTATTGGAGTAATACTTTATAGGAAACTTAATCGACTCTCCCACGGATTTGTATGCAGCAAAATGAATTACCCCTGCTACATCCCGCTCCACCTTGAAAATGTCATTTATGAAATTGGGGTCGCTACAATCACCTTCAAATAGCTTGATGTTTCGTCCTGTAATCTCCCTCAAGCCGACTAATACGCTTTTCTCAGAATTGGAGAAATTGTCGACGATTATAGGCTCAAAGCCGTGGTTGAAAAGCTCCACTACGGTGTGCGATCCAATATAACCAGCGCCTCCGGTAACAATAATCTTTTTTGATTCCACTATACTGGCTTTTCGCTTAAAATCCTCTGTTTAAAAAAGTCGTAGGTAGGTTTTAGGCCTTCAGCTCGACTGAATTTAGGCTCCCAACCCAATATTTCTCTGGCCTTGGTTATGTCGGGTTTACGTTGCTTAGGATCATCGGTAGGCAAAGGTTTGTAAATGATTTTTTGCTGGGCCCCGGTAAGTTTAATTATCTCTTCAGCAAACTGCTTGATGGTTATTTCGTCCGGATTCCCAAGATTTACTGGAAGATGATAATCACTCATAAGTAGCCGGAAGATTCCTTCCACCAGATCATCTACATAACAAAAAGACCTGGTTTGGGATCCATCGCCAAATACCGTCAGATCTTCCCCTTTAATGGCTTGACCAATAAATGCGGGAAGCGCCCTTCCATCATCCAACCTCATTCTAGGCCCATAGGTATTAAAGATCCTGACGATACGGGTTTCAATTTGATGATAGCTGTGGTAGGCCATGGTCATAGCTTCCTGAAATCGTTTTGCCTCATCATAAACCCCTCTAGGTCCTACAGGATTTACGTTGCCCCAATAATCTTCAGTTTGTGGATGTACCAATGGATCTCCATAAACTTCAGAAGTGGAAGCGACCAGGATTCTGGATTTTTTATTTTTGGCCAGTCCTAATAAATTATGAGTACCCAGTGATCCCACCTTCAGGGTTTGAATGGGCATCTTCAGATAATCAATGGGGCTGGCTGGAGAAGCGAAATGGAGGATATAGTCGAGTTTGCCTGGTACATGAACAAATTTGGAAACATCACAATGGTAGAATTGAAACTCCCTTATACTCATTAAATGCTCGATGTTCTTCATGGAACCGGTAATTAGGTTGTCCATTCCTACTACCATGAATCCTTCCTTAACAAACCTGTCGCACAGATGTGAACCGAGGAAACCGGCTGCTCCGATTATAAGTACTTTTTTATCAGACATTTACAAAACTCCTTCCGATACTATAATAAGTAAAACCCAGTTCCTTCATCAAGTCAAGCGAATACAAATTTCTTCCGTCAAATATGACTTTATTTTTAAGAGATTGAGCTATTTGGTCAAAATTGGGATTTCTAAAAACCGGCCATTCAGTAATGATAACCAGAGCATCAGCATTCTCAACCGCTTCATATTCATCTTTACAAAGTTGAATTTTGTTTCCCATCAGTTGTTTTACATTTTCCATGGCTTCCGGATCATAGGCTTTGATCTTGGCCCCTGATTTCAACAGTTCCCCAATATTGGCAATTGATGGCGCTTCACGGATATCATCGGTATAGGGTTTGAATGCAAGGCCCCATACAGCTATGGTTTTGTCTTGTAAATTGTTATTAAAATATTTTTTTATATGATCAACGAGTCGAATCTTCTGAGATTCGTTAATGTCCATTACTGCATTTAGAATCTTGAAATCATAATTTTGCTCCTTGGAAGAATTGGAAAGCGCCATTACATCCTTGGGGAAACAGCTTCCCCCATATCCGATTCCCGCAAATAAGAAGCGCTTTCCGATCCTATTATCGGTACCCATGCCCCTCCTAATAGCATCTACATCAGCACCTAACCGCTCACATAAATTGGCTACTTCATTCATAAAAGTGATCTTGGTGGCCAAGAAGCTATTAGCCGCATATTTGGTAAGCTCAGCTGACTTTTCATCCATAAAAAGGATAGGATTACCCTGCCTTACAAATGAGGCATATAAGTTTTCCATGATTTTCCTTGCTCTTTCAGTAGAGCATCCTACTACTACCCGGTCCGGTTTCATAAAGTCTTCCACCGCTACACCTTCCCTCAAAAATTCCGG
>JAPUIM010000469.1 GCA_027297025.1 Bacteroidota bacterium
AAAAGGTTGGGTCAGAACCAAAAGGGAGGGCAAAAATTTATCGTTTATTGCCCTCAACGACGGCTCTACTATTAACAATATTCAAATAGTAGCCGATTACGAGCAAATTGATCCGGAAATAGTAAAAGAAATCCACACCGGTTGTTGCCTTTCTGTGGATGGGATAATCATGCAATCTCAGGGAAAAGGCCAATCTGTTGAAATACGTGCCGAGAATATTGAAATACTGGGAGCCGCCGATCCCGATCAATACCCACTACAACCCAAAAAGCACAGTTTAGAATTTCTCAGAGAAATTGCGCATCTACGGCCTCGAACCAACACTTTTGG
Organism: Bacteroidota bacterium; assembly: GCA_027297025.1. Classification (GTDB taxonomy): domain Bacteria; phylum Bacteroidota; class Bacteroidia; order Cytophagales; family Cyclobacteriaceae; genus JAPUIM01. The sequence goes on from JAPUIM010000469.1 coordinate 331, forward strand.
GGCTATCTATCGCATCAGGCATGCTATGATATTTGCTATTCATTATTTCTTTAATCAGAAAGGGTTTTTAAATGTCCATACACCTATCATCACTGGGTCCGATGCTGAAGGAGCCGGAGAAATGTTTAGGGTCAGTGCACTTGATGCCAAAAACCCACCGATCGATGAGCATGGAGAGGTTAAATTCACAGATGATTTTTTCGGTAAGGAAACCAACCTTACCGTATCGGGACAGTTAGAAGCGGAGCTAGCCGCGTTGGCTCTTTCTGAAGTATACACTTTTGGTCCAACTTTCAGGGCAGAAAACTCCAACACCACCCGCCATTTGGCAGAATTTTGGATGTTGGAACCGGAGATGGCATTTTACGATCTTCAGGATAATATGGACCTGGCTGAGGAATTCTTAAAGTTCGCAATTAAATATGCCCTTGATAACTGCAAAGAGGATCTGTCCTTTTTGAACACTAGGGAACAGGATGAAGAAAAAAACAAGCCTCAGGACCAGAGAAATGAACTGGGTCTATTAGAAAGGTTGGAGTTTGTGGTTGATAACAAATTTGAAAGAGTTACCTATACCCAGGTCATAGAGATCCTAAGAAACTCAAAGCCTAACAAAAAAAAGAAATTTCAGTTTTTAATAGATAAATGGGGTCCAGATCTACAATCCGAGCATGAAAGGTATTTGGTAGAGAAACATTTCAAAAAACCTGTTATAGTATATGACTATCCTAAGGATATAAAGGCATTCTACATGCGACAAAATGATGATGGAAAAACCGTAGGAGCTTTGGATGTCCTATTTCCAGGTATAGGTGAGATTGTAGGTGGATCGCAAAGAGAGGAGCGCTACCATAAATTGCTGGAAAGGATAAAAGAGTTAAAAATACCCGAAAAAGAGCTCTGGTGGTACCTGGAATCCAGAAAATTTGGGACGGCACCCCACAGTGGGTTTGGGGTTGGGTTTGAGCGAATGATTCAATTCATCACTGGCATGAATAACATACGTGATGTGATACCTTTTCCCCGGACACCGGGTAATGCAGAATTCTAAAAATTAAAAAACCCAGTCCAAAAGGAATGGGTTCCGCTACCATAACTTTGTTAATAACTATCGCTTTACAAACTTGAAAGCTTGATTAAATCGGGTACCGGTATCGTTGATTACCAGAAAATAGTATCCTGGATTTAATTCTTCCACCGAGATCCTGAATTTATTGGAAGATAACTCTTCCGGCACTACTTCAATTTTAGTACCGATGATGCTATGCATTTCAAACTCCACTTGTACCAGATTAGAGTTTTGAATTTCTACAAATAAGTAATTTATAGTAGGATTGGGAAATAATTCCACCTTGTTGACGTTGTTGAGATCAGGATTGTTAAAAAAATTAGTGTCCTGAAAATTGTTATTGTTATTTCCGTCCTGAGCCAATACGATTGAGGAAATAAACAAAAAAATTATGACATGTGATATGGTTTTAAGCCCATTCATACCAAATTGGATGTACTTTACCTATTACTATAAATATACGGAAAAAAAATAGCAATGTTCAAATACATCTGGAAAAAATCATACATGTGCATTAATTTTTCAAAATCTTTCAATATCTAAATCATTGAATTAAAAAAATAGCAATAATTGGGCCATTTCAAGGATGTAAATTAAGAAAATAATAAACTTCTGATATTAACTCCCAATTAAGTAATAGCTAATTTTGGGATCCAGTCTCTTTTATTTTGGTGTAAGCCTGGGCAATGTGATCCACCATATCAGAGGCCATAAGTGCTTCTTCTCCCTGGGATTGAGCGCCTAGATCACCGGCCAAACCATGTAGATAAACTCCCAATTTAGCTGCATTTAATGGCTTATGACCTTGCGCGACTAGTGAAGTGATCATACCGGTAAGAACATCACCGCTTCCTCCAGTGGCCATGCCAGGATTGCCAGTAGTGTTAAAAAATATTTCCCCCTGTGGAGAAGCAATAGCAGTATGGGCACCCTTGAGCACTACGATGACCTTATTTTGGATAGCAAAATCTCTTAGAGATTCCAAAACTTCAAAGGAATTGTTGTGCTTTTGCGAAATGCGTTCAAACTCCTTGGGATGAGGTGTCAAAATAGAATTTGATGGAAGGGACTTAAGTAATTCCCGGTTTTTCCCTAAGATATTTATAGCATCAGCATCAACTACCATCGGTCTATCATATTTATCCAGTAGCTGTTTCAGTGCGGCCTCCACAGGGGGGGTTGTATCGATACCGGGGCCCACCCCAATGGCTTGATATAAATCCAAATCAACCGGAGGTGCTGAAATAAAATGTTCATTCTCGTCCAAACTGACCATGGCCTCTGGTATGGCAGTTTGAAGAATTGGATAACCACATCGAGGCGCATGGATTGTTAGAAGCCCCACACCCGTTCGCATACAGGCCCGACTGCCCAATACTGTAGCTCCCATTTTTCCCAATGATCCCGAAATCAGCAACGCCCTTCCAAAATTTCCCTTATGTGAATATTTGTTCCTGGTGGTTAACAAACCAAATACATAATCTTGGTCTAAAGTGGAATATGAGGACTTCAAGTTGCCAATAAATTCAGATGATAAGCCTATATCCACTACCTGCCATTCTCCTACATAAGGATCATTTTCGGGGATAAAGAATGCCAGTTTGGGAACTTGAAAAGACACAGTATAGTGAACCTGTGAAATAGCGGTGGAATCAAGGGTAGGTTGATCACTAAAAAGTCCGGAAGCAATATCCACAGCCAATCTAATGGTTGAGGATTTATTCATTTTGTTGATCACTTTGGCAAACAAACCGGTAACTGGCCGAGCCAGCCCTGAACCAAAGATGGCATCAATGATTATCCCAGAGAATTGTAAATCCGAAATCATGGAGGGTTCCTGGATTTCATATATATCTATCAATCCCGATAAGCGTTGGTAATTTTGTAGAAAATCAGGGGTGGCACCAGATCCGACCTTTATCACCCATACCTGGACTTTATACTCCATTTGCAATAATAATCTTCCAATTACCAGTCCATCACCTCCATTATTGCCGGTACCGCAAACGATATTTACCTGGTTGGAATTATCAAATCTCTGGGTAAACCAGTTAACAAAGGCCTGTGAGGCCCTCTCCATCAAATCGATGGATACTATGGGCTCATTTTCAATAGTATAGGCATCAGCCTCCCTGATTTGTAATGCTTGGAGAACTTTCATACTATTTAGTTATTCATATTGCCAAATGAGTTCCAGGTATAAAAATAAAGCCCGGAAACCGGGCTTTATATAAAATCTGCATTTTTTTTAATCCATATTCTGAACAATTTCCTCAGCAAACTCCGAACACTTTAATAAAGTAGCATCATCCATCAGTCGATGGAAATCATAGGTGACGCGTTTAGTGGAAATTGATTTTTTCAATCCACTGTATATCAGATCAGCGGCTTCTTGCCATCCCAGGTATTCTAACATCATAGCTCCGGATAAGATCAGAGAACCTGGATTTACTTTGTCTTGCCCTGCATATTTAGGGGCTGTACCATGGGTGGCCTCAAATATGGCATGACCGGTAGTAAAGTTGATATTGGCACCTGGAGCGATACCGATACCTCCAACAATAGCCGCTAATGCGTCAGAGATGTAGTCTCCATTTAAGTTAAGTGTCGCTACAACAGAATACTCAGCAGGACGAGTGAGGATTTGTTGTAGGAAAGCATCAGCTATTACATCCTTAATCATTATTTCATGGCCATCTCTTTTAATTATCTGCCAGGGGCCGCCTTGATAATCTTCAGCGCCAAACTCATTTTTAGCTAATGCATAACCCCAATCTCTGAATGCCCCCTCGGTAAACTTCATGATATTCCCTTTATGTACCAGGGTTACCGAGTCCAGGTTATGATTTATGGCGTGGTTAATGGCGGCCCTTACCAATCTTTCGGTACCTTCTTGTGAAACAGGTTTGATCCCAAATCCTGAGGAAGCAGGAAATCTAACTTTTTTGTACTTATCCGGAAACAGTTCTTTCAGACTACTGCTAAATTTTTGTGCTTCATCAGTGCCCTCCTCGAATTCGATTCCTGCATAAATATCTTCAGTATTTTCTCTAAAAATCACCATGTTGGTCTTACCGGGTTCTTTGACCGGAGAGGGAACTCCCTGAAACCAACGTATAGGTCGCACGCAACTAAAAAGGTCTAATTCCTGCCTTAATGCCACATTTAGAGACCTGATTCCACCTCCCACCGGAGTAGTCAAAGGGCCCTTTATGCCCACAAAATATTCCTTAAATGCATTAAGAGTTTCTTCTGGAAGCCAGCTTCCATTTAAATTAAAGGACTTTTCACCGGCCAATACTTCTTTCCATACAATTGATTTTGATCCGTTATAAGCTTTCCCCACTGCCGAATCGAGCACTAGCTTGGAGGCAGGCCATATATCTACTCCGGTGCCATCTCCTTCGATAAAGGGGAGGGTAGGTTGATCAGGAACATTTAATTTTCCATCCTGAATGGATATTTTTTGTTCACTCATTGCGTTTTTATTTTATTATAAAAATGTTGAATCTATAGAGGTGCCAAATTTAGCAATTTTAAAATAGTTTTGGGTACTTTAGTATTGTAGGGTTTGTAAATCCAAGTCTCATGCTTATTACTCACTTCATTTATTTGATTGCACTATTCTATCTACCCCTAAATGAAAAATATGTTCGGACTGATGAACCCCTTTGCATAAGTCAGGAAGAACACCAGCTTTACACTCTTATCAATGACTACCGGCAGCAAAATAAATTGCCAGCTATACCACTTTCCATAAGTTTAACCAGGGTATCACAGGCCCATGTACGTGACTTGACAGATAATTATAAACCTAACAATAGGTGCAATCCCCATAGCTGGTCAAGAAAAGGGGATTGGTCCCCATGTTGTTATACACCCAATCATAAAAGTGCCACCTGTATGTGGGATAAGCCCAGAGAAATAGCCAGTTATAGGAGCAATGGATATGAAATTGTTTACTGGCATTCAGAACAAGTTGATCCCATTGAAGCATTAAATGAATGGGAAAAAAGCCCCGGGCACAATCCTCTTTTAATCAACAATGGTCAATGGGCCCAAGTGGAATGGAAAGCTATTGGTGTAGGTATCTACAATCAATACGCAGTGGTTTGGTTTGGGGAGAAAGAAGATACCAAACATCCGCCCAAGATTTGCTATCAATAGGCCTCATCTTTACTTGGAAAATTTAATCCTTTTACATCATCAATGTAATTGGAAACCGCAGTGGTTATTTCTTGATTAAGATTGGCATAGGTCCGTAAAAATCTGGGTTTGAATTCTTGAGTAATGCCCAACATGTCATGGACTACCAAAACTTGACCATCCACATCTGGGCCTGCACCTATTCCTATTATGGGGATTTTCACATTTTGAGCCACTCTTTGGGCCAATTGAGCAGGTATTTTCTCCAACACCATTGCAAAACAGCCACATTCTTCCAACAATTGGGCATCTTCAAGTAATTTGCGGGCCTCCTTTTCTTTCTTGGCCCTCACTGTGTAGGTGCCAAATTTGAAAATAGATTGGGGAGTTAAGCCCAAATGTCCCATGACTGGGACCCCCGCACTAAGGATTCTTATTACTGACTCCTTTATTTCTTCTCCACCTTCTATTTTCACCGCATGGGCCCCGGATTCCTTCATGATCCGAACTGTAGATCTCAAGGCTTCTGAAGAATTACCCTGGTAGGATCCAAAAGGGATATCCACCACCACCAAAGCCCTTTTGACAGCTTTAACCACAGAGGTAGCGTGATATATCATCTGATCAAGGGTAATAGGCAAGGTCGTTTCATGGCCGGCCATTACGTTAGAGGCCGAATCTCCTACCAAAATCACATCAATTCCCGCTTTATCCAAGATACCGGCAATCGAATAATCATAGGCGGTAAGCTTGACCCGGGCCGGTTGGCCCGGCCGCAGGAAGGCGATATC
>JAPUIM010000047.1 GCA_027297025.1 Bacteroidota bacterium
ATATTGGTTGACATCAACAGATCTACAGGTAGTACTAATACGGATTAGTTAATTTATGGATATACATATTTGCTGTTATCACAATTACCAGGAGAATCAAACTCACTTTGTCAGATTGATTGCCCATTTATTTTCCAATTACCTCAAAGAAGCTGCTAAGCAAATTAACGTGGTTAAGTTAATCAAAGAGCCTATATTGGGATTGGTTGATTATTATCTAACCCATTTTCAAAGATACCCTCCATTTTAAAAATATTGAATATCATGAGTAAAATAGCAGTTGGAATTGATATCGGGGCCACCTATACTAAATATGGCTTGATAGATCCTAAAGGCAAAGTAATTTTGAGTGATAAAATAGAAACTTCACAGGATCCAGACATTGACATATACCTACAAAATATTCACAAGGCTATTACAGATGCGTTTGACAGCCAAAGTGATGCAGTGGAACTGATCGGAATTGGGATTGGGGCACCTAATGCAAACTATTATAAAGGCAATATCGAAAATGCCCCTAACCTGGTATGGAAAGGCATTGTTCCGTTTGTAGAATTAATGAAAAACTACTTTGATGTTCCAATACTGCTTACTAATGATGCTAATGCAGCTGCCATAGGTGAGATGACCTATGGTGCGGCCGAAGGGATGGATGATTTTGTAGTGATCACCATGGGTACAGGACTGGGCAGTGGAATTGTCTCTAATGGTGAAGTAGTCTATGGCTATACTGGTTTTGCCGGGGAAATCGGTCATACTACTGTTAACTATAATGGAAGATATTGCGGATGTGGAAGGAGAGGCTGTCTGGAAACTTACGTGTCAGCCACAGGAATTAAGCGTACGGTCTATAAGTTAGTCGCTGATTTCCTGGATGATAGTGAGTTAAGAGGGATAAGCTTTGATAATCTGTCTACAAAAATGATAACAACTGCAGCCCAACGTGGTGATAAGATTGCCATTGAAGCATTTAAATATACCGGGCGAATCTTGGGTATCAAGTTATGTGAAACTATAGTGCATACCAATCCTGAAGCAATCTTTCTCTCGGGAGGGTTATCCAAGGCCGGAGAGCTTATTTTTGAACCGGTACGAACTCATTTGGAAGCGCAGGTAATGCCACGGTTTAAAGGGAGGACTAAAATCTTACCCTCAGGTTTAGAAGGTCAGTATGCAGCGATATTAGGAGCTGCAAGCTTAATTTGGAACAGGAATATCAAAGAGAATTCTGTGGATGATTAATGGAGGGATTACTTATTGACAAATCATAAACTTTATCATAGACACCAGGTATCCAAATAGATATTTTAATATCTCCCTAACATATTCAGCTGTCATAACAAAGCGATTTTAAGCTATCCAAAATACTAAATATGTAGCAAGGAGAGTTCCAGAGAATGGAGAAGAAAGGGCGGAGTAATCAAAACACCACTGCAATCGGTTGATAAATAAATATAATTGAATTACAAAAAATCCTCCACCCTTTAGAACAACTTCTAGCAAAATGAATGTACATAACTTTCTTTATAAACAAATAAGCCTCTTTAAGCCATCCAAAATACTAAGTATGTTAGCATACCGCTGTGGTAACGAAAGTAGCTCAAAAAGCCTACATATTTTGGTATTTAGGAACGTTTAAAATTGCTTTATTTGCTTATTGAGAAAGTTATGGGCAAATTGAGGCCATCGAATTATATCCTCCTTTTGCAAGAAATATCACCGTGCCGAACAGAAATTCGTAATGTATACCGAAAAATGATTTACCTCTTATACAAGATTGATATTGAATTCACGCCTTACTTCACTTAGTGTCCGGTCCATGTACCTTTCATAGTTTTCCCATTTCTATTTTTTCTTCATTCTGACTATTGTCATTAAGATTCGCTTTTAAATCATTTTCCCAATCATCACCTTGCCAGGCAAATTTTTGAGCACCAACGGTTGATAAGGCTACTATTAAAGCATCCTGTTCGTTGATATTTGGAATAGTATTAATATTTAACCATAACCATTAACTGAAAACTCGACACATCCAACTTAATCAGAAATAATACCTTTTAAAAGCTTCGATAGCTTCATATTCAGCCAGCCCTAAATTATTATACAATTCAGCAGTTTTTTTGTTCCTGAATTCTGACCGTTGCCAAAATTCTCTTTTATCATGACCGGGGAATAGTGCAGAATCCTTCTGCGATTGGTGTTTGAAAATTGCTTTGCGCTTATTTATTACCTCATCCGGACTAAGTGGAACGGCCATATTAATGTCGTTAATGTCCCATTCCTGCCAGGCCCCACGGTATAACCAAACATAACAATCCTTCATCCATGATTCATTCTTCAAGATATCGAGTGCCTTGTTTATTGCAATAAAACAAACCTGGTGTGTTCCATGTGGATCGGACAGGTCTCCGGCAGCATAAATCTGATGAGGCTTAATCTCTTTTAATAAGTTGACAATGATATCCACATCTGCCTCACTGATAGGTTTCTTTTTCACCATGCCAGTTTCGTAAAATGGCATGTCCAGAAAATGGGCTTTCTCATCTGTCAATCCTATATACCTACATGCAGATTTGGCCTCTCCTCGGCGGATCAAAGTCTTTATTCTTTGAATCTCCGGGCTATCGACCTGACCTTGTTCCTTTTTATTCAAAGTATCCGATACCCTTTCATAAATATTTCTAACCTCTTTATTTTCCTCACCATTTGTATCACTAAAATCAACCAGGAAGTCCACATATCGAATCACATCTTCATCAAAAACTGCTATATTCCCTGAAGTCTGGTACGCAACATGGATGTCATGGCCCTGATCAGCTAACCTTTGGAAAGTTCCGCCCATGGAAATGACATCATCATCGGGGTGAGGGCTAAAAATAACTACTCTTTTTTGGGCCGGTTCAGTCCTTTCGGGCCTGTAAGTATCATCGGCGTTGGGTTTACCCCCAGGCCAACCCGTGATCGTATGCTGTAACTGGTTGAAAATGTCAATATTTATTTTATAAGCAGATCCAAATTCCACTACCAGGTCGCTCATGCCATTGTCACTGTAATCCCTATCAGTTAATTTTAATATTGGTTTGTTCAACTTCTGACTAAGCCAAACTACGGCCTTTCTGGCCAAGTCTCTGTCCCATTCACAGGTACTCACCAACCATCGGGATTTTACCCTGACAAGTTCAGCCGCCGCCGCCTGATCCAGATATATGGTTGCATCAGGATGGTCTTGCAAAAATGTCGCAGGTATCGAATCTGTAACTTCCCCTTCAATTGCTTTCTTAATAATCTCTGCTTTACCTTCTCCCCAAGCCATTAGCACAATTTTCTTTGATCTCATAATAGTTCCCACTCCCATAGTAATGGCTTTTCGGGGTACATTCCTCTCCTGAAAAAAATCGCTGGCAGCATCTAAAATAGTAATGTGGTCAAGATTAATTAGTCGCGTGCCAGAATTAAATGATGATCCCGGCTCATTAAATCCTATATGTCCGGTTCGACCAATACCCAATATTTGGAGATCAATGCCTCCACAGTTTTTGATTTCCTGTTCAAATTGTTGACAATATCCAAGGATTGACTTCTTTGGAATAGTGCCATCGGGAATGTGGATATTTTTTGCATCGATATCTACATGATCAAAGAGATATTCATTCATGAATCTGACATAA
>JAPUIM010000470.1 GCA_027297025.1 Bacteroidota bacterium
CCACTCTGGGCAATATCATCGCCAATCAGGTAAAAATTCCCTTCCACACCCTGAGCGCAGTAAGTGCAGGTGTAAAAGATGTTCGACAAATAATTGATACCGGAAAAAAAAGCGGGAGGATGATCCTGTTCATCGATGAGATCCATCGGTTTAACAAATCCCAGCAAGATGCCTTGTTGGGGGCGGTGGAAAAAGGGCACATTACCTTAATAGGAGCCACCACCGAAAATCCCTCCTTTGAAGTTAATGCCGCTTTATTATCTCGCTGCCAGGTGTACACTTTAAATTCGCTGGGAAAGAAGGAACTGGTACAATTATTGGAGTTTGCCTTGGCACAGGATGATCAATTGAAAAAAAAGACCATCGACATAAAGGAAAACAAGGCATTGCTGCAACTTTCCGGAGGTGATGCACGGAAATTGTTAAACCTCATAGAATTGGTAGCTCATGCTTCTGAACAACAGGAGATTGTGGTAACTGATAAAATGATCATGGATCTGGCCCAAAGACGAGTGGCGGTGTATGATAAAAGCGGGGAGCAGCACTATGACATCATATCCGCTTTTATCAAATCGGTAAGGGGAAGTGATCCCAATGCTGCAGTATATTATATGGCCCGGATGATTGAAGGTGGAGAGGATGTGAAATTTATTGCCAGAAGAATGGTCATATTGGCCTCGGAGGATATTGGAAATGCCAATCCCACTGCACTGGTATTGGCCACCAATACCTTTACTGCAGTGAATTATATCGGTTATCCTGAGGCGGAGATCATTCTTTCCCAATGTGCCACTTACCTGGCATGCTCCCCCAAAAGTAATGCTAGTTATTTAGCAATAAAGGAAGCTAAATCTATCGTTGCACAAACTGGGGATCTTTCCATACCTTTGCACCTGCGTAATGCTCCTACTAAACTGATGAAGGACATGGGCTATGGAAAGGAATATCGATATGCTCATGATTATGATAAAAATTTTGCAGCCCAGGAGTATTTACCGGAAGAAATAAAAGAAACCACTTTCTATCGTCCCGGTAAAAATGCCCGTGAGGAGGAGTTAAGAAAAAGATTGAAGATTTTATGGAAAGATAAATATGAGTATTAGTAGAGCAAGATTTCAAATCGCCTTGGTGTTGTTGGTATTACCATTTTTAGCAAAAGCCCAATCCTATGAAAAGGAAGGCTGGGATCTAAAAAAAGAGGGAGAAGGTATCTTCGTTTATACCAAGTCGGTGCCTGGTTTTGAATACAAGGCCATTAAAGTGTATGCTAATTTTAATACCTCCATGTCAAGTATCATCGCGGTTTTAAAGGATGTACCGGCTTATACTTCCTGGGTTTATATCTGCAAAGAATCCAATAATTTAAAAAAAATAAGTGAAACCGAGGAGTATTATTGTACCGAAACAGCACCGCCCTGGCCGTTACGCAACCGGGACGTAGTGGTAAAATCCACTTTTAGCCAAGACCCGGTGACCAAAATTGTTACTTCCCGGTTTGTAGCCGTTGAAGATGAAAGCTATCCGGAAGTGGATGGTCTGGTGCGTGTTAAGGAGATGGAAGGCGAATATGTACTAATGCCCCAAGATGATGGAAGTATAGATATTCATTACCAGCTGAAAGCAAATCCCGCAGGTTTGTTACCGGTATGGCTGGTCAATATGACCATAGCAAATGGGCCTTTTCAATCATTCCTTAAACTCAAGGAGAAAGTCTCAGAAGAAAAATACCAGCGGGCACGTTATGACTTTTTAGAAGAGCCCAAATTTGGCCGAAATCAATGAATTTTAATTTTTAAATCCCTTCTAAAAAAGGGCAATGGAACCTATTTCAGATCTTGAATCTTATCCTTTTTGATCCTGGGCAAACCTAGTAAATTGCCAATTAGTAGCACGATAAATAAGTTTCCCCACACTGCTTCTATTACTCCAATATTCCTAATTAGTCTGGTAGGATTGGGATAGGCTGTATCTAACCCGCCGAGCACATTCATACTGTAATAAATGCATTCCGAGTAACTTTCAAGCCCTAGATTGATCATCTCACCAAAGCTGCCTGGTTGGATGATATTGATGATGTCGTACAAACTTCCAAAGGCGATGCCGATCATCAAATACACGCAGGCTGAGCCCCATAGCTTATCCGGGGTCATGAATTCACCCCTGAAAATATCCACAATGGCATGGCCAATAACTATGGTTTCTACTGCAAACAAGGCAAAATGAAATATAAAAAATACTAGTTGTCTTTGTGTTTCAGGGATCACCGTATAAATAGGATTGACTAAAAGTATTGCAAGAACAAAATCAATGAACAACACGATGATTACGGTTTGGATCATGACTTTATTAGTAGTAAAGTCTTTGAGCAAATCCCACAACAGATAAAAATAAAGGCCGGCAAACAATAGGGACAAAGTCTCGAACCATTTAAAGGGTACCTCAATGCCTACCAGGGCCAGAAAATCGGTAAAGGTCAATCCCATTACAATGATCATGGTTTGCATTAACACTACATTGCGGTAATCCTTTTGCTTTTCTTTTTGCAAGGCGGTGGACCCAAGATCTTGTTTAGCTATCTGTTGGAAAAATTTGAACATATACATTAAAATTGGCAGTATTGAATATAAAGGATTTTTGGGAACTAGATGGTATATACGGAAAAGTGGAGGATGGTAGTTTACAATTCGTTTGTTCCAAGCCAGAAAAAAACAAAAGCCGTCTAATGGTTTTTTTGATCGGACGGCAACCTTAAAAGGGCCAGACGGCAAATTATTGAACCTCAACAAACCCCAAAAAGTCAACATCCAAAGGGGTGGTCTTTGCGATACGGGCATAAATCTTGGTTTGCCCTTGGGCGATCAATTGTTCGATTTGTGGAATGCTGTATTTGGTAAAGTGGAGTTTCACCAGTTTATTTTGAGGATCCTTCACATAGATGAAGTAAGAATTGCTGATCTGGTCCATTCCCACCATTCCATCCTTGATCCTTTTGGAAACCGCAGTGCATTCCAGGATCATTATCCTGTTTATACCATTGACGAATTCTTCCTTTAATTTTTGGGTGGAGTAATAATCAACATCCCAGGAGGCTTTGGAGGCATAGTCATATATTCTCTTAAACCCCAATATAATTCCATTGTAAAAACTATCCCTGCGGAAAAAATCAACCATTTCTTGCTTGATTTCACGAATAAACACATCAGGTACTGTCCATTCCAATCCACTTCCACATTCTATACTCACTTGTCTTTCTTGGCCGGACATGAAAATCATTCCTTCCAAATTCATTCCCATATCCCTAAAACCAAGTTCCTGGGCTATTTGTTGACTGTAGGCTTTTACCTTTTTTTCCTCCAGACTTTCCGCTGTATAAAAGATCAGATGAATCCCCAGACCGTGATGATATTCTTCCAGAATATTCTTTAGTTTTTTTTGTTCACTAGGGTTGAGAATGTTGGCTTGATCGTAAATATATTGGGGATCTGTTTTGCCTTGGCCCAGGCAAGTAAGGACGGTCACAAACAAACAAATGAAAAGAATGATTAACTTTTTCATTGCGAATTTTCCGATTTAAAGTTAGCAATTATCTTGCCATTTTAGTTCATAACCACAAGTCATGGAGGAGTAGTAAAAATATGAAAAAACCATTATTATTATTCTTTTTTGGTAAAGCCGCCAAATATTCTATTTTTGGAGAAAAACCGTGTAATATGAGCGTACTTGTCAATAAAGATTCTAAAATAATTGTCCAAGGTTTCACCGGATCGGAGGGCACTTATCATGCTGAGCAGATGTTGGCTTATGGCACCAATGTAGTAGGTGGGGTTACCCCGGGAAAAGGAGGGCAGTCGCACTTGGACCGGCCCGTTTTTAACACTGTGGCTGAGGCGGTGGAAAAAACAGGAGCTGACGTTTCAGTAATTTTTGTACCCCCTGCTTTTGCTGCTGATGCCATTATGGAGGCGGCTGACGCAAAAATTAAAGTGATCATAACCATCACCGAGGGGATACCCACTAAAGACATGGTGGTAGTGAAACAATACCTGGAGGGTAAAAAAGATGTACGGTTGGTAGGTCCAAATTGTCCTGGAGTAATAACCCCTGGTGAGGCAAAGGTGGGTATTATGCCCGGTTTTATCCATCAAAAAGGGAAAGTTGGTATTGTTTCCCGTTCAGGTACCTTGACTTATGAAGCAGTAGACCAGATCACCAAGGCCGGTTTAGGACAAACCACTTGTATAGGCATAGGAGGAGATCCCATTATTGGCACCACTACACTGGATGCGATTAAATTACTTATGGCTGACCCCGAAACTAAAGGGATCATAATGATCGGCGAGATAGGAGGTGGTATGGAAGCAGAAGCAGCTTATTGGATCAAAGAGAATGGCTCCAAACCGGT
>JAPUIM010000471.1 GCA_027297025.1 Bacteroidota bacterium
GCCAGTAAGTGGGTTTTCCGGATGCTGGTTGATGTGATCATTGATCACCATTAAATCACTGACCTGATATTCCGGATTCAATCCTCCGGCGGCATTGGATATAAAAAGTTTTTCGATACCCAGAAATTTCAACACCCTTACCGGGAAGGTGACTTGCTTCATGGACTACCCCTCATAAAAATGAAAACGTCCTTGCATGGCTACCACTTGTTTCCCACCCAGTTGACCAAAAATTAGTTTACCGGAGTGACTTTCCACCGTCGAAACCGGAAAATGGGGAATATCTTCATAAGAGATAGTATGTTCAATCTCTATTTCCCGCACCAATGCCCCTAATCCGGTGCCCAAAATGATTCCAAATTGGGGTTGGCTAGTATACTGTTTTTGAATGTAATCTATTGATTGTTGGATTTCCTGTATCATGGTTAGTCGATCTGAAAACACTTAAAGGATGAACAAATGTAAAACTGTCCAAACTTAGTAATTAGGAATTATTTATCATAAACAAAAAATGCCGGATTGATATTCCGGCATTTTTTATGAAAATCAGATGGTAATTTAATCAATTGATTTCCAAACAATCACTTAAATGGAAGATTAGTCTACATTGTCATGCAGGAACTTATTATTGCCTAATAGCTGATTATCATCATTTAAATTATACCTGGATACATTGGGTTCTGAGGAATGAGGAATGTCATGCAGTGAGACCTTTTTTCTCAAATAAGCAGGCACATCCAGCTTTTCCTTAAAATCATCAATATTCACCGGTGCATTTTTTAATCCCTTCAGTTTCTCTATCCTTTTTTTGGATTGCTCCATGAGCTGTATTTTGCGGTCATGGAGATTTGTCAATTTCATATCGTTGAAATTATCTGCTTGCTCCGCTGTTTCAGGTTTAGAAGAAGGTGTTTCCTCTCCGGTAATATGCTCATCCCTAACATCATCCTCTAGTTGGTTACTCACCTCTTCCACTGTTTGATTTACCTCAAAAACATAATCGGGAGTGGATTCTTCCTCTTCTATTTCATTTTCTTCAATCTCCGTTTCATTTTCATTGAGGACTATCTCCTTTTCCTTGATTTCCATCTCCTCTTCTTTGGGAGTTCCATTTTCGAATTCATCAATCAGAGAGCTTTCAAACAGGCTTATCTGTTGATTAGATTCAAGATCAAAAACCTTCTTATCATCTTTGGTAGTCAGGTTAAAATCTTCAAGACTATCGAATCCAGTAGCTATGACGGTTACCCGGATACATTGCTCCAATTCGGGATCCACTCCATGGCCAAAAATAACATCTGCTTCATCACCGGAAACCTGTTGAATGAATTCCGTGATTTCGGTCAATTCATCCATCTGCAATTCCGCCTGTTCACCGGATATAATGGATAACAAGATCTTTTTACATCCGTGGATATTTTTATTATTGAGCAGCGGAGAGGTAATGGCTTCTTCAGCCGCCCTGATGGCACGGTTTTCACCTTCGGTTTGTGCCGAACCCATTACTGCAGCGCCTGAATTTTCCATGACAGTTTTTACATCCTCGAAATCCACATTCACATATCCCGGGACGGTGATGATTTCGGCAATCCCTTTAGCGGCAGTGGTCAATACATTATCGGCCTGGGCAAACGCTTCACTGATTGACAAGTTGCCATAGATCTCCCTGAGTTTATCATTTAGTATGGTCAATACTGTATCACAACATTCCTTCAAATCCTGTACACCCAATAGTGCCTGCTCCATCTTTTTCTTGCCTTCAAAGGCAAAAGGCATGGTGATGATTCCCACAGTCAGAATATCTAACTCCCTGGCTACTTTAGCGATCACCGGAGCTGCCCCGGTGCCGGTTCCACCACCCATTCCCGCGGTGATGAACAACATTTTGGTATCCAGGCTTAACAACTCACGAATATCTTCTTTGCTCTCTAAAGCTGCATTGCGGCCTTTTTCAGGATTGGCCCCTGCACCAAGCCCTCCAGTTAGGTTGGCGCCAATTTGTAACCTCCCTGGCAGTGGGGAACTTTCTAAAGCCTGAAGATCTGTGTTACAAACAATGAATTCCACATCTTTGATACCAAGATTGTACATGTGGTTCACCGCATTACTTCCTCCTCCACCTACTCCTATCACCTTGATGATGGATTTGTGGTGTTTGGGGATATCGAACATATAGCTATTCTCTTCCATAATATTTGGATTTGGGGTTTCTTTTTTCTTTGTATATGAAATTTATATTTCCCATATTTTTAATAATCCTCTTTGTCGTCAAAATCGTCAATTAACAGTCCTCGGGTCTTATCCAGTATTCTCTTGAAGAAATCGTTGCCTGTGCCTTCTTTTTTAGTACCTCTGGTATGAGAACCGGAAGCCTGAGCTTCCTGATACCTGTTTTCGCGTTCATCAATGGCCCTGAACCCGGAAAGAACCAAGCCAACAGAAGTGGCATACATAGGGCTTTTTACCATATCTACCTTGCCTTTCCCCAAGTGTTCATTAGGATAACCCACTCGGGCATCCATTCCTGTCATGTATTCAAACAGTTGTTTAACGCAACTGAGTTGAGAACCACCTCCGGTTACTACAATACCCCCGGCCAGTTTATTTTCAAATCCCGAGGTGATGACCTCAGTATGGATCAATTCAATGATCTCCTCCATACGTGCCTCGATGATATGAGCCAAATTTTTAATTGAAATCTCCTTAGGAGGACGATTTCTTAAACCCGGGATAGAAACGATCTCATTGGGATTGGCTTCTTCTGCAATGGCCTTTCCAAACTTGGTCTTCAGCAATTCTGCCTGGTGCTGCATCACCATGCAACCCTGCTTGATGTCGGTGGTAATAATGTTACCCCCGAAAGGTACCACCGCAGTATGCCTGATGATATTGTCATAAAATATGGCGATATCGGTGGTGCCACCACCAATATCCACCAGACAAACGCCAGCTTCTTTTTCTTCATTGCTCAGTACTGCCAGACTTGAAGCCAAGGGTTCCAGAATTAAATTTTCAATTTCCAAATTGGCCCGCCTAACGCATTTGTTAACGTTGCTAATCGCATTGGTTTGAGCAGTAATGACATGAAAATCCGCTTCCAGTTTCACACCTGACATTCCCACCGGATCTTTTATTCCATCCTCGTAATCCACAATATAATCCTGCGGCATCACATGAATAATTTCACTTCCCGGAGGAATCACAATGCGATACATGTCGTTGGTGAGGCGGTTCACATCTTCAATCGTGATCTCATCGTCATTTGAATCCCTGGTGATCCCTCCGTGATGGATCGAACTTTTGATGTGTTGACCGGCAATGCCAACGTTTATTACCCGGATATCAATCCCCGCTTGATTTTCCGCCTCGGCCACTGCTTTCTCGATGGCATTGATGGTTTTGTCAATATTGGTGACAATACCTCTGATAACACCATCGGAAACGGCCTTGCCCATTCCGAGAACTTCCAGTTTGCCGTATTCGTTTTTGCGCCCGGCAATGGCGCATATTTTTGTTGTTCCAATGTCTAGACCAACTACAATTTTGTCTTGTGTCATGGCGTTAAGTTTATTCACAGATTATTTGGTTTTTATAATTAAGGTTCACTTTTCGATATTTATTCCAACCTTGGCTGGGCAGGATCTTGGTATAAAAGACTTTTAACTTTTTGAACTTGAAGGCTGTATTTTCCAATTTCCCAAATTCTACATATTGTTTTCCCACCTGTGGGATGAGTATGATGTTTCCATCCCAATCTATATTCACCTGGGCAATTTGTGCCCTCCAAAACTCATCTTCATCTATAAATTTTAAAAGCTCCAACAGGTCCCTACCGCGATATGTTTCACTGAGATCATTTTTAAGTAATTCTTGTGCAAAATCCCCTCCTACCAGCACCACCCTGGCGGTAAATCGATCGGAAATAGGCAGTATCTTTCCATGGGAACTTATATAGGCATGGATTCCTTGCTTTGGGATAATCCTGGCAATGGGCCTTCTTTGCTGCACCTTGGTGATCAAGTTTCCCTTCAAATCTTTAAAAACCTGCACATCCCTGATGAACTTATGGGTCTTCACTCTGCTTTCAATATTTTTCAGGTCCAGTTCATTCAGGAGGGTACCCATGATCTGATGTTTCCCACCTTCGGAGATTAAAAACATTACATCCTCCTCATTAAGGAAATAATGATCGTAATAATCATCAATATCAATGTGGATCTCTCGACATACCCGTTGGTTTTGTTTGCGCTGGGTAAAACCAATAGCCACAAAAAACAATATGACTAGTGCTGAATACTTTAAGCCTTTGGTTATTTTATGGTTAAGCCACTTCATACTTTTTTATTAAATATTTTTTTATGGGCTCTACTATTTTATCGATATCTCCTGCTCCAATGGTTACTAATACTTCTAGCTTTGATTTATCAAGAACCGCCAATAGATTTTCCATGGTGGTCAAATATCTTTCATCTTTCTCCAGCTGATGGTATATTATTTCGGAAGTAATTCCTTCAATGGGCTGTTCCCTTGCTGGATAAATTTCCAGTAGTATTATCCTGTTGGCTGAAGACAAACTCTTAGCTAATCCCATATACATATCCCTGGTCCTACTATACAAATGAGGCTGAAACACCGCAGTTATGTTCTTCTGTGGGTACAAAGCGTTCAATGAGTAAAGCAGCGCCTCAATTTCAGTGGGATGGTGGGCATAATCATCAATGTATACTACCTTGGGATTTTTAAAAATGTACTGAAAACGTCTTTTAACACCACTGTATTGTAAAATAGCATGAACTATTCCATCTGCATTTAAACCCAGGTAGGAACACACGGCTATTGCTGCTATGGCGTTTTCAACATTGTGGTAACCAGGCATTTTCAATCGTAAGCCGGTTATAATTTGATCGCCGCCTCTATAATCAAACACAAAACATGTATTTTCCACTTTTATACCCTGCGCATGATGGTCTCCAGCTTTGCCAGCATAGGTTCTGACCTGACATTTGCAATCTGAGCCTTCCATTATATCATGAGCAATAGTTTCGTTCACAAACAATATTCCCTGACTATCAATCCTGGAAATAAACTGCTTGAAGCTTTGAGCCAATGATTCCTTGTCGCCATAAATGTCGAGGTGATCGGTATCCATGGAAGTGATCACTGCAATGTTGGGATGTAACTGCAAAAAAGATCGATCATATTCATCTGCCTCCACTACCAATACATTCATTTTATCATCATTTTTACATATAAGAAAATTGGAGTCGTAGTTACTGGATATACCCCCCAGGAATGACAGGCTGCTCACATGATTGCTATATAGTATATGGGCGATCATGGAACTGGTGGTGGTTTTACCATGAGTACCGGCCACAGCTATTGTAAACATTTCCTCACTCAGAATTCCCAGCACTTCGGCTCTTTTTAATACGTCAAGGCCTTTGGATAATAGGTAATTGAATTGTTTATGA
>JAPUIM010000472.1 GCA_027297025.1 Bacteroidota bacterium
ACTACACTTTGTGTCTGTTCGTAAAAAGTGGTCTTTCCAATGATGGGTAACACTGGAGCAATTTCTATGGTGATGATGGGATTAAATAATCCGGGGTACAAGACAATCAGGGAAATAACGATCAATAAAAGGGCGACTTTATTCCTTTTTGACATTTTACAAAAATAATTGAAGCCCGGTAATTTCAGCACAAAGGTTTAGATATACAATCATAAGAACAAATATTTAAGTTGGTGAATTCCGCTGGTAGTAGGACCTACTTAAAGCTTACAATTGGTTTCCTGTCCTTTTTCCGGGTAGTGATTTTTCGACAAAGAAATTATATATTAGGCGTTTGATCTCTCTGGAGTCAGAGTTGAATTACCTAATGGAAAAATGAAATCTTTTACTGAAAACGAGGTTAAGGAGTTACTGAGAAAACAACGGGAAATTTGTGCCAAACTGGTAGATGGTTACCGGTACAACAAACTGTTTAAGCAAATTGTACATGCCCCCGAACCCAAAATAAATTAAAACCTCCATTCTTACATAATCAACTTATGTCCAAAATAACTTTTGAGGAAAGACTCAGGTATGCATTTGACAATGTGATGTCTAAGGGCACCATTACCCTCATTGTGGGATTGGGTCTTATTTCGCTCCTGGTGGTAACCTTTTTGACCTTAATAGTGGTTATCTTAGGTATTGCTCCCTTAAATCAGCCCGATCTAAACTTCATAGATGCTTTTTGGTTAAGCCTGATGAGGACTTTAGATCCCGGTACTATGGGCGAAGACCTAGGTTGGGGATTTAGGATCATGATGTTTGTGGTGACATTATTTGGCATCCTCATGGTCAGTACGCTTATAGGTATTGTTTCAAGGGGTATTCTTGACCGGGTCGAAAAATTGCGAAAAGGTCGTTCTTTTGTGGTGGAAAAGAGGCACATATTAATTCTAGGATGGTCATCTAAAATACACACCATTATTTCCGAACTGGTCATTGCCAACGAGAATGTGAATAATCCACGAATAGTGATTTTAGCAGAAAAAGACAAAGTGGAAATGGAAGATGAATTGAAGGATAAAGTGGGCCATACCAAAAATACCAAATTAATATGCCGAAGTGGAAATCCCGTTGATATTGCCGATCTTTATATTGTCAATCCCATTCAGACAAAGTCGATCATCATCCTGGACCAGGAAACGGAGAATTCCGACTCACAGATCATAAAGACCATTCTGGCCATAACAACCGATCCTGACCGCCGGGCCAAGCCCTACCATATAACCGCTGAGATCAAAGATCCCAAGAATCTTGAGGTAGCTAAAATGGTGGGCAAAGATGAAGTGGAGTTGATCTTATCGGATGTCTTTATTGCGTTGATCATGGTTCAAACTGGCAGACAATCTGGGTTAAGTATAGTGTATACGGAATTATTGGATTTTGAGGGAGATGAAATTTACTTCAATCGAGAGAAAAAATTAGAAGGCAAAAGTTTTGGTGAAGCAATCTTTGCTTATAAAGATTCTGCGATAATCGGTATCCATTCAGCAGGAGAAGTAAAATTGAATCCGCCTTTTGACACTATTATTCAAAAGAAGGACAAATTAATTGCCATTACGAAAGATGATGATACCATGATCGTATCGGAGACTGATAATTACAATATCGATAAAGAGGCTATTACTAAAGCACAACCTCACATTCATCATCAGGAAAAAATATTGATGTTGGGCTGGAATATAAGATCCAAGATTGTGATTTTGGAGTTGGATAATTGTTTGGTTGAGGGCTCAAAATTGAAAATCGTAGCCAATTACGATGGACCCCAAGCCATTGTTAAAGAAATCAGACCTCAATTAAAAAACCTCTCCATCGAATTTGAGGAAGGTGACATTACCGACAAAGATATACTTACCACCTTGGAGCCTACCTCTTACGATCATATTATGTTGCAGAGTAATCACCAAGACATTAGCGTTCAAGAAGCAGACGCCCAAACTCTAATTACACTTCTTCATTTGCGCAATTTGTCAGATGTGTTGGGAAAAGAATTGAATATTGTGAGTGAGATGCTGGATATCCAAAATCGGAAACTGGCAGAAGTTACTAAAGCCGATGATTTTATTGTCAGCGACAACCTCTTAAGCCTTTTAATGAGTCAGGTGTCGGAAAATAAGTACTTAATGCAACTTTTCGATAAGTTGTTCAGCTCCACGGAATCGGGAATTTTCATCCTTCCAGTCTCCAATTATGTAAAAGTAGGTCAGCCGGTAAATTTTTATACAGTTTTGGAATCGGCGAGATTAAAAAATCAAATTGCCATTGGCTATAGGATCATAGCCCATAAAAACAATGTAGATAAAGCTTACGGAGTGATCATAAACCCCGTAAAATCGGAAACCATAAGGTTTACCGGAGAGGATAAAATAATTGTATTGGCAGACCAAACCCATCAGTGATATACCTTTAAGAGGTGATTCTTCGCCCATGAAATCCCCTACGTTCTCTCCACCTGTTGCTCCGCAATCCGGGTCTGGGAAAAAGGCAATCATCTCTCCGCTAA
>JAPUIM010000473.1 GCA_027297025.1 Bacteroidota bacterium
GAAAAAATTGCTACAGGCTTTTGAAAGTCAATTGCAGCATTTCTTAAGGCTGTAACAACCAAGGCGGTTTTACCCATTCCTGGCCGTGCCGCGAGAACAATAAGATCGGATTTTTGCCAACCCGAAGTGGCTTGATCCAGTTTTAAAAAACCACTGGGTATACCGGTAATTCCATCCTTTTGTGTTTTCTTGGCCTCCAATTCGGTAATGGCCGTACGCATGACCGAGCGCATGTCGGAATAGTTCTTTCGAATATGAGACTCAGATATTTCAAACAAGGATTGCTCCGCCCGATCCAATAGTTGAAACACATCCGTAGTATCCTCATAGGCATCTTGTTGAATCTCTGCAGAAATTGTAATCAGTTCGCGTTTAATCGATTGTTCAGAGATTTTGCGGGCATGGTATTCTATATTGGCAGCAGAATTGACCCTGGTTGTCAATTCGGTGATGTAATAAGGTCCTCCAACAAACTCCAGTTTACCGTTTTCTCTCAAATTTTGAGTGACGGTCAACAGATCTACCGGATCGGAATTATTGAATAAATTCACAATGGCTTTAAAAATCTCCTGGTGTTGGTCTTTATAAAAACTCACGGGTTTGAGAATGTCTATGACCGCAGTTAATGCATCCTTTTCCAACATAAGAGCACCCAATACCGCTTCTTCCAATTCGATTACTTGAGGGGGTACTTTGCCCAGTTGACTGAAAATTTCTTGAGAGGTTATTTTCTTTGGTTTGTAGCTTAACTTTTTAAAAATAGATTTCTCAGCGTCCATGATTTAGCTACTTATAGGTTTAAGATTGGTTAAAAGGTTGAAACAAATTTAGTGTAAAAGTTTTCATATCTTCCCTTGAAGGGCTCAATAGTTTTAAACATTCGATCCATCAATTATCCAATGGGAAAGTACAGTTATCCATAGCTTACCCACAGCTTATCCACAGTTTATCCACAATTTACTAAATATTAAATTTGCTGCCATAGGATTTTCTTTTAATTTTGAAGGGTTAATCGAAACCGATGAACAAACAAGATCCAAGAATCCATTTCATTGCCATAGGTGGCAGCATAATGCATAATTTAGCTATTGCTTTGCACCATCAGGGCTGTAAAATTACCGGATCGGATGATGAAATATTCGAGCCTTCAAAATCAAAGCTATCGGAAGTTGGCTTACTCCCCGAACGGAATGGTTGGGATACTGATAAAATAACTCCCGAATTGGAATATGTAATCGTAGGGATGCATGCCCAGCCTGATAATCCAGAATTGCAAAAAGCTCATGAACTGGACTTAAAGGTATACTCCTTTCCAGAGTACATCTATCAACATTCCAAGGACAAACAACGGATTGTCATAGCCGGAAGCCACGGAAAAACTACTATAACTGCCATTATCTTACATGTCTTGAAGTATTTCAATCGCAAGTTTGACTATGTAGTAGGTGCTCAAATACAGAATTTCGATACCATGGTGAAACTCAGTGATGCCCCCACCATCATTATTGAGGGAGATGAATACTTCACCTCGCCCGAGGATCAGATACCAAAATTTTTAAAGTACCATCATCACATAGGGCTAGTGAGTGGGATTGCCTGGGATCATTACAATGTTTTCCCCACCATTGATTCTTATGTAGGTCAATTTGATAAGTTCGCTGATGCTACACCGAAAGGCGGTTCTATCATTTTTAACGAAGGAGATGATCTTGCCACTATGATTTGTGGTAAAGAAAGACCCGATGTAAACAGAATTGAATACAAAACCCACCCTCACGAAATTGTTGATGGCAAAACCTATTTACTCAGCGAGGATGGAAAAATACCAGTACAATTATTTGGAAAACACAACATACAAAATATAGCAGGGGCCAAGGCAGTATTGGAAAGATTATCGGTAATATCCAAAGATTTTTACCAGGCTATTCAAACATTTACAGGAGCCAGTAACCGTATGGAGCTACTCAAAAAAAACGGCAGTACCTATATTTATAAAGATTACGCCCACGCTCCTTCTAAATTAGCTGCCACTACCAAAGCACTCAAAGAACAATACCATGGCACTCAATTAGTGGCGTGTTTGGAACTTCACACCTTTAGTAGCTTGAACAAAGATTTTATCAAACAATACAAGGGGTCATTTGACGCAGCGGATACCGCCATCATATATTATAATCCTGAAACCCTAAGTTTGAAAAATCTGGAACCTATCAAGAAAAAAGAATTTAAAAAAGCCTTTAAACGAAAAGACCTACACGTTTTTACTGATTCCCAAAAAATGGAAGATTTCTTGTTGACCCAAGACTGGTATCAAAAAAATTTACTGCTGATGAGTTCTGGAAATTTCAATGGTTTAAATCTCAACTCTTTAAGCGAAAAGATTATTGGTTAGGATTCAGTTACCTCGATTCTTCGATAGATAATTACCTAAATTCAAAATTTCTTCTTTCATGCCCTTACAATTAAAAAATCCGTTGGCAATTTTTGATCTTGAAACTACCGGCATTAATATCATTCACGACCGTATCATTGAAGCCTCGTTCATTAAGATCCATCCCAATGGAAAGAGAGAAAGTAAAAATTTTAAAATCAATCCTGGGATGCCCATCCCAAACGATTCCAGTCAGATCCATGGCATTTTTGATCGGGATGTAGCAGCAGCTCCCAAATTTAAACAAATCGCCAAGTCTTTGGCTAAATTTTTGGAGGGATGTGATTTGGCAGGATTCAGTGTCATTAGGTTTGATGTTCCTATGTTAATGGAGGAATTTTTACGAGCGGATGTGAAATTTGATGTAAGCCAAAGAAAGATCATCGATGCACAAAAGATCTTTCACTTGATGGAAAAAAGAAATTTAACCGCGGCCTATAAATTTTACTGCGATATGGAATTGACCAATGCCCACAGCGCGGAAGCCGATACCCAAGCCACTTTTGAAGTACTGGAAGCCATGGTCGACAGGTATGAGGGGCAACCGGTGCTGGATAATTTGGGGAAACAGTTAGGTAATCTTGACAACAATATGCAATCTCTGCATGATATCACTAACACCGGAATGGTTGATTTCGCTGGAACTATGAAATTCGACAAGGACCACAAAGAAGTTTTTAACTTCGGAAAACATAAAGGCAAAAATGTAGTTGAGGTGTTGAACCAAGAACCGTCATACTATGATTGGATTATGAAAGGACAGTTTCCTCTAGATACCAAACGCAAGCTAACTCAAATAAAAATCAGGGGGATTAATAATAATTGAGCATGTATGCTGAAATTTGTTATATGGGCAAATATCTATTTTAGCGAACATATTGAAATAGGAAATGGGAAAAACCATAATAGTTTCAAACCG
>JAPUIM010000474.1 GCA_027297025.1 Bacteroidota bacterium
TGAATAAAGTGGCGAATATGTCCATGTTTTTGGCTATTTCAAAATATCGATCGTCGGGCCTGTTAAACGCCACCAAAACAACAAATCCTAGGGAAGCCAATACCAGTAAATACCTTTTTCTTAAGAACTTCATGAAATTTCGATTTTAATCTATAATTCTTTTAAACGTTCCAAGCTTTCTTTTAGTTTGCCGTTTATTTCTTTAAAGGCCAATTCTTTTTTACTAAGATATACATATCCCAGAACATAGTTTTGTTTCACATTATCCAGAATAAATTTATTCATACGATAGGCCTCTTTCATCCTACGCTTAATCTTATTTCGTACCACTGCCTTTTTTATCTGTCTCTTTGGTACGGAAAATAAAACCTGATTTTCCTTTGCATTTGGCGCCGGTAAATGCCAGAATTGAATGGGATACAACGTAGTTGAGGAACCTTGCTCGAAAAGTTCCTCTATTATTTTCTTCTTATGTAAACGTTCCTTTTTGGGAAATTTAAATCTTCTAACCGAGGGTTTTTCAGTCACTATAAAGTGAGGCGATTATTTTTTAGGTTTTGGTTCGTCTGAAACGCTTAGTTTTTTTCTCCCTTTCGCCCTCCTTCTGGCCAATATTGCTTTCCCGCCTTCACTATTCATTCTAGACCTGAATCCGTGCTTGTTGCTTCTCTTTCTCCTCGAAGGTTGATATGTCCTTTTCATAATGCCTCGCTTTTAATATCTAAATGTATGAATCATTTTGTGCGGGGTTGCAAAGTTATATACCTTTTTAATATATACAAAACAACCTATTCAAATAAGTGATTAAGGATTTCCTTGGTTTGTGACCATTCCAGTCGGGGCCCAAATTGAGCTACTACCTTAGATGAAGCCAAACTGGCAATTTTTCCTGCCTGGGCATAACTATGACCATGGGTAATGCCATATAAAAAAGCCCCGGCAAACATATCACCGGCACCGTTGGAATCTACAGCATTGACATGGTAGGGTTCAATATCTATAAAAGTATCCCCATCAAAAATCATAGCGCCGTTCTTGCCCTGGGTGATAACAAAGGTATTAGCTACTTGTTTTAGCTTTTCCCGTGCATCTTCAATACGACTGGTACTGGTGTAGGTCAAGGCTTCATCTTCATTACAAAAGATCAGGTCAATGCCTTTACCCACAACCTCGTGCATACCGTCATTAAAGTACTTAACCATATTGGGATCTGAAAAAGTTAATGCGGTTTTCACTCCGTGTTGGGTGGCAATTTCGTGGGCCTTTACCATGGCCTTCTGCCCGGTCGATGAGGCAACCAAATAACCCTCTATGTAGAGGAAAGAAGAATCTTTTAAAGCTTCCGCATCCAATTCCTCAGTAGAAAAAGTGGAAGTAATGCCCAGAAAAGTATTCATGGTTCTATCGGCGTCTGGAGTTATCATTACCAAACACTTTCCGGTTATTCCTTCCGGAGGATTATTCATCTTTAATTTGGAATCAACCCCAGAGGCGTGAAGGTCTTTTATAAAGAACCGGCCAAACTCATCGTTGGCTACCTTACAAGAATAGAATGACCTACCTCCAAACTGACTGATGCTGATCATGGAATTACCGGCTGATCCCCCACACTGCATTTTGGTGCTTTCCTTTTCCATGGCCTCTAACAGAAAAAACTGCCGTTTTTCATCTACTAAGGTCATCATCCCCTTATCTACCTCATATTTTTGTAAGAACTCTTCAGTGACTTCAAACTCCATATCTACCAGGGCATTGCCCATGCCAAACACATCATACTTTCTGTTCTTCATAAAAGATTAGGCTAAATAATCGAGCAAAAATAGGCAGTTATTTAGATTTTAAAAATTGTAAGGCTCTGTCGGGAAAATCAGTAATAAGACCATCTACTCCCAAGTTAATCAACCGTTCCATATCTTTGACCTCATTAACGGTCCAAGGGATAACCCTCATGTTATATTTGGTGAAGCCGGCTCAATAGTTCCGGGGTAAGCAGTTTATAGTAACAGCTATAGATCTGGGGCTGGAATCCCAACTCCTCGATATTTTTATCAACACTTTTCACATTTTCTATAAGCACCGATAAAACCACTTCCGGATGGTGGTTGTGCATATATCTTAGGGCACGAAAATCAAAGGATTGAATGTTCACCCTTTCCATGGGTAATTGGGATTTGATCTCATTATATACCAACTCGCAGAATTTGTCCAC
Source organism: Bacteroidota bacterium (assembly GCA_027297025.1). Classification (GTDB taxonomy): domain Bacteria; phylum Bacteroidota; class Bacteroidia; order Cytophagales; family Cyclobacteriaceae; genus JAPUIM01. The sequence continues at coordinate 2,210 of JAPUIM010000474.1, forward strand.
CTCAGGATGGTATATATTATCCCCTTCCGGGGTGCTTTTTATTTCTATATTATAGTTGACTGGAGACAGGTCTTTTTGTAGTATATATTCTTCCACTTGTCGGATCATCTCTCCCAATAAGGGCTTATAGATTACCATCTTTTGTTGCTGGGGATATTTGGGATTGACCTTGGATCCGCAATCGTATTGCTGAATCTGATGGTAGGTGAGGGTATAAATATTATGGGTTTTTGCCTGTTTTTGGTGATGGCATTTCCCAAAGAATCCAAGCGAATAACATGCGAAAAATAGGGTTCATGGGAAACCAAAACCTGCTGATCTTTGCTTATCACCACATCCAATTCCAAGGTGGTAACTCCCAAATCCAGTGCTTTTAAAAATCCGGGAATAGTATTCTCAGGCATTAAACCTCTGGCTCCTCGATGGCCTTGGATATCCAATGATTTGTCAGTAGAACAAAACACGAGAGAAATAGAAATAAATAGTTTAACAATGGTATATATTGGCATTTTAGAATCAATGATTATCTAACTTGCAAATTAAAATAAACCAATCATTATTTCGGTTAATTATTTGTTATAATCTGATTCAATAGTAGATTTGCAATCCCAAATTTGAGTTTAAAGTTTCTAGTTCAAATTCCAAAGTTTCCTTCTTCTTAACTTTAAACTAGAAACTTTAAATTTTAAACTTCTAACGGGCTCTTAGCTCTCCCGATAGCTATCGGGAGGTTCAGAGCATCCCGCCATGGCGGGAGGATAATGGTTCGAATGTTTTATTTATTTTGGATTCGAACCAGATGTTTAAAACAACAAAATAAATTACGGGCTCTTAGCTCAGCTGGTTCAGAGCACCTGCC
>JAPUIM010000475.1 GCA_027297025.1 Bacteroidota bacterium
AGCATTTGTCGATTTTGATCAATGGAATCCAATAAACCTCCTATTTCCTCCAGCGTTTGAGCCATTAATTGGCTGGTTTCTAATTCACTCTTCAATTGCTCAATTTCTACCTTCATCCGTTCATTATCTTCTTTCAATGAACAGCTAAATAGTAAGATGGTACTTGCTATCCCTAATAAGATTTTCTTCATAATAATTTTGGTTAAAAAAGATCTGCAAAGTTTGGGAATAAAAACTATATCGACCAAGCCGGCCGGCAATAATCTCGCTCTACGGTCAAAACAATTTTATATCTAAATAATTTCTTAACTTCCTTAAATCAAGCAATAATTTTATTTATTTATCAAAACGCACTTTTTGTCTCCAAAATTGACAAGTATGGATTTTTTAAATCACTAATATTGTTGTTCTGTAGTACATCTTTGATCAAATGAAGAAAATCGTAATCATAGGCAATGGTATATCCGGTATCACAGCAGCCAGAAACATCAGGAAGTTGAGTGACTATGAAATAACTGTGATATCAGCTGAAACTGATCATTTTTTCTCCCGCACTGCCATCATGTACGTCTATATGGGTCATATGAAATATGAAAACATCAAACCTTATGAAGATTGGTTCTGGAAAAAAAATAAAATTGATCTTGTCAGAGATTTTGTGGAAGAGGTGGACACTTCTGGGAAAGTATTGAATTTAAGAAGTGGAACTAACATTCAATACGATGTTTTAATCATTGCTTGTGGAGCAAAATCCAATATGTTTGGTTGGCCAGGCCAGGATTTGGAGGGAGTTCAGGGTTTGTACAGTTATCAGGACCTGCAACTAATGGAAAAACAAACCCAAGGAATCACAAAGGCGGTAATTGTGGGTGGAGGTTTAATTGGCATAGAGATGGCGGAAATGTTGTGCTCTCGCAATATACCTGTAACTCTTTTGATCAGAGAAAAGGAATTTTGGGACTTAATTTTGCCTTTGGAGGAAGCAGCAATGGTAAGCCGGCATGTACTTGAACACCATATCGACCTAAGAAAAGAAACCCAACTCAAAAAGATTCTCCCCGATGACAGGGGAAGGGCACGTGCGGTAGTTACAGATAATGGAGAGGAAATTTCTTGCCAATTTGTGGGTTTGACTGTAGGAGTTAGCCCCAAAATCGATTTTCTTGAAAAAAGCGAGATTGAGACCGAGAGAGGGGTTTTGGTCAACCAATTTTTGGAAACCAACATCCCCGAGGTCTACGCTTTAGGTGATTGCGCTCAGTTCAAGGAACCCATTCCCGGCCGACGCCCTATTGAACAAGTTTGGTATACCGGACGCATGCAGGGTGAAACAATTGCTCATACCATTTGTGGGAAGCAAACAGCTTACCAACCGGGAAATTGGTTTAACTCTGCGAAATTCTTTGATATTGAATACCAGGTTTATGGCCAAGTCCATAACATCCCTACTGATGACGAGGAACATTTCTATTGGGAGCATCCTGAGGGTAAGAAGTCAATAAGGATTGTATACCGGGTAAGTGATGAAGTGGTCATTGGTTTTAATCTAATGGGTATCAGGTATCGACATGAAGTTTGCGACCGATGGATTAATGAAGGAAGGACTGTTGATCATGTGATACAACATCTGGATGAAGCGAATTTCGATCCAGAGTTTTTTCCCCGACATGAAGAAGAAATAGTGACCCATTATAACCAAACCTATGGGAAAAATATTAAACTGACCAAAAAAAGTCTGCTAACCACCTTATTTTCTTAATTGCATAATCATGATGAAGTTTGTACAAAGAATAGGGCTTTTAATGTTTTTGGGAGGATTCTTTTTATTTATTTTTTCATTTTTTTTAGCCCAATATACCCTTACTGAAGAATCTATTCAGGATAATATTTCCGACCCGTCCAAGCAGCAGGTATTCATTCAACATGCTTCCCCGATTTTAGGCAAAACCTATTCCTCCAACTTTCCCTTTGTAGCGGACCTCCATTCTACTTTTGAGCAAGTAAACCAAAAGCAATTGGACAAATACGGTTTGAGTGATGAGGAGGTAGCACAAATAGTTGAACTAAATATAGTTGAAGGGAAAGTGCTGTTTAAGCTGGCAATGATCAATCAAATATTTGACGGTGAGGATGATATTGATTCCTACAAAAGACAATCATTTAAGGACTACGGAAGTTGGCTGGATGGTAGGGAATTTGGTTCTCCGGAACAGCTTTCTCAACAACTTTTTAATACAGCCGAAAATATTAGAAAATATGGGATCATCAACCAAAAAGGATTCGACCGCTATGCTATAAAAAATCTCAAATACTCCCTTACCAAATCTTCCAGTTATGGACCGATCAATGACCATCCGGGTCTATTTATCCTACTAACTTATTTACTGTGTATACTAGGTGCAGCTCTATATATTGTACCTAAAGCCAAAGAAGGGCCTCCGGGAATAAAAAACAATGGCATATTTTTTAGTGTTATGAAAAACAAAGGTTGGCTGGGTATCCTTACCGGGACTTTTCTCATCATGTTTTATGTGTTTCTTTACTACTACCCGGAATACATGACCAATTGGATTGTTATGGTCGATCCTATCAGTCATTTTCTAAAGGGGAGTGATGCAGGACGATTTTTCTTATATGGTTTTTTATACACCCTTTGTATCCTGGTTATGGGGGTTAGGATGTTGATCAAATACCGGCATGTTCCGTACCAAATGATTCGCACCGGTTCAGTAATGTTTTTCCAAACTTCCCTTGCATTCCTCGTACCGGAAATACTGTTGAGGTTGAACCAACCCTATTTTGATTTCAAGAATATATGGCCCTTGGACTACGATTTCTTTTTTGATAACGAATTGAATATCCTCATCCAAAGTGGCAGCCTGGGTATTTTTATGCTGGGTTGGGGAATAGCCCTCATCTTATTAGGGGTCCCTGTATTTGTATACTTTTTCGGCAAGAGATGGTATTGTTCCTGGGTTTGCGGTTGTGGAGGATTGGCAGAGACCTTGGGCGATCCCTACCGTCAACTTTCAGACAAATCGTTAAAAGCTTGGCAAGCTGAAAGAATCATAATACACTCAGTATTGGTTTTCGCAGTAGTAATGACCGGAGGAGTGCTCTACACCTATTGGACCGGGAGCAGTGAAATCCTGGGTATTAATACCTACAGTATCCGGGAAACCTACGGTGCTTGGATTGGAGCTGGATTTGCCGGTGTGGTGGGTACAGGATTTTACCCTTTCATGGGCAACAGGGTATGGTGTCGGTTTGGCTGTCCGTTAGCCGCCTAT
>JAPUIM010000476.1 GCA_027297025.1 Bacteroidota bacterium
CATGAGTTGTCCTATACCAGACCGGTGGTATATAAACGAAATGATCCGGTAAATGGAGAGACCTACAAACCGTTCGTCATTACACCTCCTGTATATGTTAGTATTTCCGGTGGCGTCCATATTTTTGCCAACGGGGAACCCAAGAACATTGAAGTGATAGTCAAATCTGGCAAGGCTGATATAAAGGGAAAAGTGAGATTGCAAGTACCTAAGAGCTGGAATGTCTCACCTGGAAATGCCAGTTATGCACTGAGTTTGAAAGGTGATGAAACCACTATTATCTTTAAAGTTTCACCACCGACAGATGCGAGCGTAGGAGAGATTAGCGCTACGGCCACTATCGGAGATGAGGTGTATTATCAAAGTTTGGTGAGCATTGAATACGATCACATTAGGACTCAAACCCTATTCCCGGAAGCCAAGGCCAAAGTCGTCAAATTGAATATCCGTAAAGAAGGTGAGGAAATCGGGTATGTAATGGGAGCTGGCGATGACATGCCCAATAGTTTAGAACAGATAGGCTATAAGGTCACACTTTTACAGGATGGTGATTTTCAACCGGAGAAATTACAAGGATTCGATGCGATTATTTTGGGCATAAGGGCTTACAATACTGTGGATCGTTTAAAATACCACCAGCCCAAATTGATTGAGTATGTGAAGAATGGAGGAACTCTAATTGTGCAGTATAATACCAACTTCAGGTTGGTTACCGAGGAAATAGCACCTTACGAGTTGAAAATTTCAAGGGACAGGGTATCGGTAGAAGAGGCAGAGGTAAGAATACTCAAACCAGATCACGTAGTGATGAATAAGCCCAATAAGATTACGGAAGCAGACTTTGATGAGTGGGTTCAAGAACGAGGTCTGTATTTCCCTAATGAATGGGATGAGGATAATTTTGTGCCTATTCTTTCCAGCAATGACCCCGGTGAGGAGCCCAAAGACGGCGGTTTACTGGTGGCGAAGTATGGAAAAGGGTACTATATCTACACAGGTTATTCCTGGTTTAGGGAACTTCCCGCGGGTGTTCCCGGAGCCTATAGGATCTTTACCAATATGATCTCCATAGGGAATGATTAATTTCATTCTCGGAAAAATAAAACCAATCTTATGATCGATCAAACTCCACCACCAACGCCAGAAGATCAAAAACCGCCATTTTTCAAAAACTGGACCCGTCTTTATTGGTTTGTCATCGGTAATTTAGTCGTTCTTATCCTTTTATTTTATTTATTCACCAAAGCTTATCAATGAGTATCCTCGACTTCATTGTATTATTTGGTACGCTCCTGTTCATTGTAATTTATGGTTCCTGGAAAACCAGGAAAAATAAGGACCTAGAGGGGTATTTATTGGGCGATAATACCATGAAATGGGGCACTATTGGTTTGTCGGTGATGGCCACACAAGCCAGCGCTATTACCTTCCTTTCTACCCCAGGACAAGCTTATGAAAGCGGTATGGCTTTCGTACAAAATTATTTTGGTCTGCCTCTAGCCCTGATTATTGTATCAGTATTTTTTATACCGCTCTACTATAAGTTAAAGGTCTTCACTGCTTATGAGTTTTTGGAAAAACGCTTTGATATCAAGACTCGACTGCTGGGTGCTTTCTTATTTTGTGTACAACGTGGTTTAGCCGCAGGCATCACCATTTATGCACCGGCCATTATACTCTCATCAATCATTGGATGGAACCTCACCTTTACTATTTTATTGGTGGGTATTTTGGTTATTATTTATACGGTAACCGGAGGGACCAAAGCGGTAAGCCTAACCCAGAAATACCAAATGGGAGTGATAATGACTGGTATGTTGATTGCCTTCTTTTTGGTGATCGATTATTTACCAGATTATCTTTCTTTTGGCGATGCAGTCATGGTGGCAGGAAAGATGGGCAAACTTGAGGTGATAGACTTCTCCCTGGACTTTAGCAAAAGGTATACCTTTTGGTCGGGAATAACCGGAGGACTTTTTTTGGCACTTGCATATTTTGGTACCGATCAGTCGCAAGTGCAACGGTATATTTCCGGAAAGAACGTTTCTGAAAGCAGATTGGGTTTGATGTTTAATGCCTTGTTAAAAGTACCGATGCAGTTTTTTATACTGTTTGTAGGGGTAATGGTGTTCATTTTTTATCAATTCGAAAAACCACCGGTATTTTTTAAGGAATCGGCCACTAAATTTATTCTGAGTACTGAGTATGCCCAGGAATTCAAATCATTGGATGACCAGTATTCGCAAAATTTTGAGCAAAAAAAAGTTGCCATCCAAAGGCTCATTGAAACAAATGAAAATGGAAATCAGAGTGACTTTGAGTCAGCACAGGCTCAGTTGCAAAGATTAGATAAAAATAGCCAAGGGATACGTAAGGAAGTAAAAGAACTTTTGGTTAAAGCCAATCCTGAATTTGAAGTCAAAGATTCCGATTATGTGTTTCTCACTTTTATCATAAATTATATGCCCCAAGGAATTATTGGCCTGCTAATTGCCGTGATCTTTTCGGCTGCCATGTCCTCCACTTCATCAGAATTGAATGCTTTGGCGGCTACCACTACCGTAGATTTCTACCGAAGGCTGGCCAACAAATCAGCATCTCCCGGACACTATCTTTTAGTGTCAAAATTACTAACGGTGTTTTGGGGAGCATTAGCTATTTTGTTTGCCCTTTTTGCTTATATGGTGGAAAACCTGATAGAGGCGGTGAATATTG
>JAPUIM010000477.1 GCA_027297025.1 Bacteroidota bacterium
CGTTCATTAACTCATCAAAATGACCATGACCTGAAAAATATATGATCAAATTGTCTTGTGGAGTAATTTTTTCTATAAGACTTCTGAGGCCCTTATAGATATTGTTTCGCGTAGCTTGCTCATCCTTTAGGATTGTAATATTGGAAAATTCAAAATTGTAGTTATTCATTAAAATTCTGGCCATGTCATTTCCGTCTTTGACTGCATTGTTTAGCCGGTTCCAATATTGGTATTTATCCACGCCTGCTACAAACAAGTAGTTACGGGCTACCGTGGGATCATATTCTTCCGAGTTGTTCTTGCGGTTGATGGTGAATTTCTTAAACGATGAGTTTCCATTAACGTCTGTGGCTTTCAGTGTAACTGGATTTTCACCCTTGGACAAGGGCAGGTGTATGAGAAACTTTCTGTTTTCTTTGATGGGAGTTTCTATTCCATTGATGCTTAAACTTCTTATCCCGTAGTCATCAAAAATAGATCCCTGGATATCGATCAGATCTTTTGAATAATTGACCCGATTATTGACAATTTTTGGGGGATTGGAGACATAGATCTGTGGTGCGATTATATCTCCCTCGTCCTTGAACCGGAACACCGGGGGAATGTACAGATCTGAAATATCATAAATCTTGGCAAACGGAGTCAGATGTTCAATGGTACATATTTGTTTTCCATCAGGACTGAAACTCGAACTTAGGACAGCGCCATTCAGTTTCTTATAAACAACATCCGGATGCTCCTGGGTAACTGATAGTAGGAAAAAATATTCCGATCCAGCTGCCAGATATTTTCCATCGTTGCTGAATTCCAAGGAGTTGATCCTTCCCTTGGTCTTAAGCAAGGTTGTTAAAAGTTGTCCGGTTTCAACATCCCACAGGCTTATGAGGCCATCATGTGAGCCGCTGGCCAATATTTTACCATCAGGACTAAATGCCAAACTGAGTATCCATGACTTATTAATCAATAATTCCTTCAAAGATTTTCCCTGGTCATCCCAAATATTTATTTTACCATGTCCACCGGTTGCAATTAATTTATTTTTGTTGCTCAATGCCAGTGATTTAAATACTCCAGCTGAATTAATCACTTCAATTAGAGTCTCTCCTTCTTTGGACCAGATAAATAACTTCCTATCTGAAATTGAAATTATTTTAACCGGAGCGTTAAAGAACTGGCAGGCCACTACTGGTCTATCTGTTTTAAAATCCAGAAGTACTTTCCTGGTTTTGGCATCCCATAAAGTGATGCTCCCGGCTGCGTGACCTGCTAATACTAATTCACCTTCTTCATCGATGCTAAAATCATTGATCCTATTGTGGTGTTCAGAAAACGAAGCAACATGTATACCTGATCTGAATAATTTCACCTTGTTTCCTACTACAAATGCAATCAGGCCATTTTTAGGTGAGAACTTTACTTTACGGCTGTTTCCAAAACCAAGATTTATTTGTTGTGGAATTTGGGCATTTAATGATCCCAGTAAACTGGCAATCACTATTATGGTGGCAAACTTTTTCATTTTCTTCTATAAAATTGATAAGAGATTCCGGTTTTTAATTCCAAGCCGGTCAATGAACCTATGATGGTAGAGTTACCAGGTGCATTCTTAACATATATTTCCAGTATTTTTAGGTTAATGCCTTTTCCTAGTGGATAGGAAAATCCTAAACCCAGCCCAAGCAAGAATCTGGTTTCTGAAATCAAGTAGCGATTCAATAATTCTTGTTTGAGGTTTTCATCTTCCGCCTTTATCAGGTTTTGCTTATGTTCAATATTATTTATGGTCATTAAACCGGGCGTTAGGATAAAGTAAGTTTTAAGCTTACTTAAACGAACCAGGTTTAGTCTCAAATTAAGTCCAATTTCTGTGAAATTAGACTTAAGGTCAGTAGTTCCAATATACAGGGTATCAGGCCGCAGAGAAGTTCCACTTACTATATTAAACACTCCTGATTCCGCTTCAAATAAATTGAAATTAGCATTCAATGATTGGGTTACAAATATTCCTAACTCCATATAACCATTGACTGGATAATTCCAACTGAGGCTTAAATATTGTGAGCTATAGGTCTGGTCAAATTCGAAATTGTGCCGAATCTCAGGAGTTTCGTAATAATCGTAAAAAGTGACTGAGTTGTTGCGAAACCGACCTAGTTGTAGTTGTAGTTCGTGGGTTCTCTGCGCGAATAGAGAACCACAGGATAACAAAACTACAACTAGAATGAGCAAACCCGTTAAAACTTTCATAGTGCTAAAAAATATTAATTTATTACAACACGCTGAAGAATGTGAAAGGGTTGGTTGAGTTTGAAAAAAATTAAATACCCGGAGTTTTTACAAGAGGATGTTTTTAAAAAAAATTATCTAATTTACCGGCTGCGGTCCGATCTAAAAACCAGATGAGATTTCCGTTGTGGGGTTGAATATAGGTGGCTGGATAATCTTTCCAACGGCCTTGCTGTTCCAATATTTCAAACATCTTTTCAGCTTTAGATTTTCCGGTGACTAAAAAAACCACTTGGGCAGCATTATTGATGACCTTGCCGGTTAAGGTTATTCTTTTTTGTCCGGATTCAGGATGAGTAGATACTTCATAAATGTTTTCTGATTTTAATAGATGCATCTGATGAGGAAAAATAGAAGCAGTATGACCATCTTCTCCCATACCCAATATGATCAGATCAAACCTAGGTAAATTGTTTTCATCTACCAGATGATCATTAATTTCGGCTGCGTACCTGTCGGCTTCCGACTGAGGTTCCATTTCCCCTTTTATCCGGTGTATATTTTCATCGGGGATCTCTATTTTTGACAACAAATGATCTGAGGTCATTTTGTAATTACTCTCTGAATGATCAGGTGGCAGGCACCTTTCATCCCCCCAGAAAAAGTGCATCTTGGCCCAATCCATTGATTTAGAATAATGTGAAGCCAGATGGTCGAACAAAAGTTTTGGCGTAGATCCTCCAGAAAGGGCAATAGTAATTTTTTCCCGAGTTAGAACAAAATCAGCTAAAAAAATGGCGAATTGTTGAGCTACTTCTTTAGGCCCTGAAAATATCTTGATTTCCGGTTTCATTTAT
>JAPUIM010000478.1 GCA_027297025.1 Bacteroidota bacterium
GGACAGATTTTCATTACCGACGCCAGGCCCCATCAAATTTCTGAGGTACTCAACAAATTCCAGGTGGAGGTGAATTATTTTCATCTTAAAAAATAAACTACTGCTAACAATTGGTAACTTGTTTCAAGTTATGTTTAAACCAACAAAGCCTCTCAGGAATTCAAAGATCTCTACGGCTTCCGAAGCATTCAAGGAATTTTTAAACGTCTATAATATTCAGGACAAATTTGAAGAAACCCGGGTGGTGTCCTCTTGGGCTAAATTGATGGGGCAACCTATTGCCAAAAGAACTCAGAAAATATACATTAAAGACGGCAGGTTGTTTGTGAAATTATCATCTGCCCCGCTGAAGCATGAACTAAATCTTTCGAAAAGTAAAATTTTAGATCTTATTAACGGCAAATTCCGTAAAGGTATCGTGGAAGATATAATTTTTTTGTAAGATCATTAAAGGTAAAAATTTATTGGTTCGCTTTTCGTTGTGTCAAAGTGAAAGTTTAGGTTTTTAACTTCAAATTCTTAATTTTATTTCTCCAATAAATTTAATTGGCTCTCATGAGATCATTCATTGTCGGCATCTTTGTGTGTATTCTATCCTTTTCCAGCTTGGCTCAATCATGGCAGCAATTATATGATGAAGCGGAGAAGAATTTCAATCGGGATTGGAATAAATCCATAGAGTTATTGGAAAAGGCCCTTCCTTTAGTTGAAGATGAGCTAGGTTATGAGGATAATTATTACGCTCAAGTATTGAATGATCTGGGGTTGGCATACTGGCATACTGGAGGCATGCAAAAGGCTGAAGAACTATTCAATGAGAGTTTGGAAATTAAACGAGAATTGTATGATGGACAATGACCAGAATATGCAGCCTCACTGGTCATTTTGGCTGGTCTTTATAAAACGTTAGGCGATTTAAATAAATCCCGTGATTATTTTGAACAAGCTTTAGCGGTTTACCAGCAAGCGGGAGAAGAAGGCACTTCTGATTATGCCAAGGCTTTGAATAACTATGGGAGTCTGTATGAAGTTACCGGCAACTACCGCAAAGCTCAGGAATTATATGCACAATCCATGGAAATCAGACAATCTGCCGTAGGACCAAACCATCCGGATTATGCTGCCTCACTAAATAATCTGGGGAAAATATATGCTAAGACCGGGGATTTTAAAAAAGCTGAGAGCTACTATAACCAAGCTTTGGATATCTACAAAAACTCTTCCAACATTGACCAAAGTGATTATGCCAATGCTTTGGACAATCTAGGGGCATTATATGAGATCATAGGTGACTATGGAAGAGCCGAGAGAACATTGTTGCAGGCCATGGAGGTGCGCAAAAGTTTTACCGGTAGAAAGAAAACAGCATATGCCAAATCCTTAAACAACCTAGGCACTCTTTATCGCAAGTTAGGTAATTTCAAAAATGCCGAATCGTATTTTAAACAATCACGGGAAATCTATCAGGAAGTCCTGGGCACCAATAACCCGGATTATGCTACTGCTACCAACAACTTAGCCAATTTGTTTAAAGTGGTAGGCAAATTAGATGAAGCTGAACCTCTCTATCTGGAAGCCGCTGATATATATCTGGCAACTTATGGAGAATTTCATCCTCGATACGCCACCGCATTAAATAATTTGGCTAGCCTCTACCGAAGGAAAGGGCGATTTGAGGAAGCAAAAAAGTTGTATCAAAAGACCATAGAGATCGATAAACGAATTCTAGGAGAAAATCATCCTATGTATGCTACCTCCTTAAATAACCTGGCAATCTTGCATTCGGCGTCTGGTAATTTTTCGGAGGCTGAACCTCTTTACAAGCAGGCTTTGGGTATAAGGCGTGAAAGCTTGGGGGTCTATCATCCCCAGTATGCAAAATCTTTAAACAATCTGGGACTGTTTTATCTCTCAAAGGACAGGGTAAAGGAATCAGAACCCTATTTTAGTGAAGCAATCAAGGTACAACTAGCTCAAATCAAATCATTGTTCCCTTCTTTAAGTGAAAAGGAAAAAGAAAATTTCTACAATACTATCCGACAGGATCAGGAACGATTTAACACTATTGCCTTACTCAGGAAAAATGAGAACCCTTCCATTATAGGGGAAATGTACAACAACCAATTGGCCACAAAAGCCATTCTCTTTAATGCCACTAACAAGATGAGAAAAAACATTTTAAGCAGCGGCGACCAAGAGTTGATTATTAAATTTAACCAATGGCGAAAATTAAAAGGTGACCTGGCGCAATATTACCAATTGGGAAAAATCGAACTTCAAAAGAAAAATATAAACCTGGAGGAACTCGAGAGCCAAGCCAATACTTTGGAAAAGGAGTTGTCGCTTAAATCCGAACAGTTTGCCAAAGAAACCGACAAAAAATCCTACACTTGGCTGGATATCCAAAAAGAATTAGGTCCGGGGGAAGCAGCTGTTGAACTCATTAGATTCCGCGAGTTTGCTACCAGAAAGAGTGGTGACTCCGGACAATCGAAAAATATTGTGAATTTTGGATTTAGTGATAAAGTATACTATGCAGCACTGATTGTAACCCCTCAAACCAGAGGTAACCCTCAACTGGTATTGTTAGAGAATGGCACAGAATTGGAAGGAAAATTCCTTGCAAATTACAAAAACTCACTCAGGTTTAGGGTGGAGGATATTTACTCGTATGATCAATATTGGGCAAAAATCAGGGAAAATATTCCTACCACAAAGAAAGTATACTTTTCACCGGACGGAATTTACAATAGAATAAACTTAAACGTTTTATACCATACCACCACTGGTCGTTATGTAATAGATGAGGTGGACATAGAGTTACTCACCAATACCAAAGAGTTGTTGGACAAGACCGTTAGCGAAAACCAGGATAATCAAGCGGTTATGTTTGGCAACCCAGATTACTTAATTGATGAACAAAACCGGAAAAAGGTTGTTCGGAATGCCGATTACAGTCCTACGGGACATCCCGATCTTGATTACAATAAAATGAAAAATACTTTGAAGTATTTTGTAGATCTTCCCGGCGCCCAACAGGAGATTCTGGAGATCAATAAAATTACCAGCCAAAATCAATGGCACAACCAAACCTATCTTGGGTATCAAGCCTTGGAGGAAACTATCAAGTCCATTAGAAAT
>JAPUIM010000479.1 GCA_027297025.1 Bacteroidota bacterium
GGCACGCTGTGAATGTGCTGAGGGGAAAATACGATGATCCCAACGATCCCGGTCAGATCAACCATTTTGAAGCCTTGTCCAGCGCTTTGGCAGCCACCATTGGCTTGGGAAATATCAGCGGGGTGGCAGTGGCTATCGTAATGGGGGGTCCGGGGACTTTGTTTTGGATGTGGGTAAGCGCTTTTGTGGGTATTGCTACTAAATTTTTTACTTGTTCTCTTGCCATCATGTATCGAGGTCGTGATTCGTCGGGAGAGATTCAGGGTGGTCCCATGTACGTTATCATAGAAGGATTGGGCAAAAAATGGAAGCCCTTAGCCATGTTGTTTTGCTTCACTTGTATGTTTGGTGCCTTACCCATATTTCAGGCAAACCAACTGACCCAGGTGATTAAAGAAGTCATTTTGATACCGCAGGGATGGGCTGAACCACAAAGCTTGCTTTCCAATTTCATCATTGCCATGATCCTGGTGGTGCTGGTATCGATTGTAATTTTAGGAGGGATAAAACGCATAGGCAGCGTGGCAGGCAAATTGGTTCCGGCTATGGTGGTTCTGTATATAGTTTCGGTATTATATATAATGGCGGTGAATTATCAGTCTATTCCCAATGTTTTCAATCTTATCATCACCGATGCCTTCAATGCGGAAGCAGTGTTGGGCGGAGCAGTTGGCGCCATCATTATTGCAGGGGCCCGTAGGGCGGCATTTTCCAATGAAGCGGGGATAGGTACTGCTCCCATGGCCCATGGTGCTGCCAAAACCAAGGAACCCATTAGGGAAGGATTAGTAGCCATGTTGGGTCCGGCCATAGATACACTAGTGATCTGTACCATGACCGCCTGTGCCATTTTGGTTACCGATATGTGGGCTACCGGTGAAACGAACGGAGTAAGTTTAACCGCCAATGCCTTTAAATCGGCCATGCCAGGTTTTGGACATTATGTGCTGGTCTTATGTGTAATCATTTTTGCCATTACCAGCATGTTTTCCTATTCGTATTATGGCACGAAGTGCTTTGCCTTTTTATTTGGGGCAGAACGAAAAAACCTGTACAACTATTTTTATGTAGCCACCATTGTATTTGGGGCTATGGCCTCTATCACTGCGGTAATAAGTTTGATAGATGCCATGTACGCGTTGATGGCATTTCCCACCATGATCTCTGCCTTGGCCCTGTCACCCCAAGTAATGAAAGCAGCCAAAAAATACTTTAAAAGACTAAAATCTGATGGATTCTCTGTCAATTAATGAACATAGCTTCCGGCATTGATATCGATGGTACAACCGGTAGCGTGATCTGCCATGCCGCTGGCTAAAAAGGTAACCATTGGAGCTATGTCTTTAGGTTCAGTAAGTTTATCCAGGGCAATATCCTGCATTGCATGCTCCTCACCATAAGCTTTTATGAACTCTTCCGCCATATCGGTGCGAGTAAAACCCGGGGCTATGTTAAAGGCCTTAATCCCATCTTTTCCATAAGCACGGGCGATGGAACGAGTGAGCGACACTACACCTCCTTTTGAAGCTGCATAAGCCATATATTCCGGCGAATCTCCTCTAAACGCAGCTCTGGAAGTGATGTTAATTATCCGACCGTTTCTGTTTTTTTGGAAATGCTCGATGGCCTTTTTGCAGAGCAAGCCGGTGGCATTTAAATTGACCATCATGGTTTGGGTCCAGTCTGCTAGCCATTCTTTTTCGCCAATACTGAACTCAGTGCTAATGGCTATGCCAGCGTTGTTGACTAATACATCTATTGTATCATATTCTTCAATTACCTTATTGAACAATTTTATTACTTCTTCCGGTTTCGAGAAATCTGCCTGAAAAGCTTTAGATTCATTCCCCACTGACTGGGCTAGCATTTCGGCCTTGTTCAAATTAGTATTATAATGAATGGCCACCGTAGCACCTGCCTCTGCCAATCTGGTGGCAATGGCTTTTCCAATTCCTTTACTAGCTCCGGTAACCAATATGGTTAAACCTGAAAGATTGATATACATAATTTATTCATCTAAAATCCCACACCAAACATAAATATAAATAGTTATTTCTCAATAGCACATTGCTCCGGAATTAATTAACGCCAAATGTACTACTTGTCGTTATTACTGCCAGAAAAACGCATTCCTTTATCTAATCTTATAGCACTCTCTAATATGAGCCGTGCAACATCAAAAAAAAATTCTTGATCAATCTTGTCTACCGTATCAGAAGACCGATGATAATCTGCATGATCCTCTACCCCAAAATAAAGGAATGGTACTCCTCGCCGATGAAATGGGCCATGATCAGAAGAATAGGTCCAATCATGTTTTCCACTCTCGGGCTCATCGTGGCCTAGCAATAATTGTACAGGGCCTTTGTGGTCTACTGCTGACAAATAAGGTCCAAGCAAAGGATAGTGATAGACGCCACAGGCATAAATTTGATTATTGGAACTACGGCTAACCATGTCCAAATTGATATTCAAAATGATCCTTTCAAGATCTACTGGTGGGTCCTTAATAAAGGCCTTGGCTCCTAACAATCCTAGTTCTTCGGCATCATAAGCTACAAACAACAGCGAGTGAGTGGGTTTAGCCTTTATGAAGTATTGGGCCAAAAATAAGATTATACTAACTCCCGATGCATTGTCATCCGCCCCGTTGTAGATCTGCCCGTTCTTTATTCCCAAATGATCATAGTGAGCAGTAATTAAAATGATTTGATCACTTGAACCGGGAAGATAACCTATTAAGTTTGTTGCGGTATCGGTGTTCAGCGAGAACCTTGAAGGGGTAAAATGATGACTGAATTTGTTGCCAATGGTTTCCAGTCCTATTTGCTGGTACCGGGAACTAATGTAGTTTTGGGCCTTTTTACTGCCGATGGTAGCAGTTTTCCTACCTTCTAAACTGTCATGGGATAAAACTAACAGGTCATTCCATAACTGTGAATAATCTTGTGATGTCTGAGCTTCTAGCTTCGGAAAGTCGGTCAGTAAAAGAGAACAAGCCAAAAGCAATCGGCAAATCATATTTTTGTATTTATTTTACCGTTATTAAATAAAATCCATTTGTTAAACCGTTTTACCTAATTTGCTTTTTAAATATAGATAAGTGTGGTTAAAGAATCATCATGATCTGAAAACGTTGACAAAATCGCTTCAGCTATTGTTTTTGTTTATCTTCTGGTTGGGCTTTAATTTAAAAGGTCAGGATAATACTCTATTTAATCCTCTAAAAGACCGGTTAATTCATTTTGGCAGAGAATTTCCCAACGAATTGCTATCATCTCGATCGGTAGTATTTGTGCAGGTACCGCCCCGTCCCACAGTCTTTAATCAGAGGCGAGAGTGGAAGCCTTTGGCCGAATATACACACCGAGCCTTTCGGGCCCTGGATATTGATGCCATAGCTTATTACTACCTGGAGGACCTGCGGGCTGGATTTGAGGCAGCCAAAAATTACACTGATTTTTTAAGACAGCGGGAGGTCAAAAATGTCATATTCTTAACTGCCGTGAAGCTACCCCGGGATGGAGGCACCAAGATTCATTATTCGGTGACCATTTTGCCATTTAATGGACTTCCCAGTCTGGTAGATCAGGAGCAGGTGGCCTGGTTTGAACAGGATGTCACTTTAGAAGAAGTGTTGAGAGAATTAAGAAGGGATATTTTAAATAGTGATCTTCCCATAAGTAATAACCTAATACCTGAATTTCCTGAGTTTTTTACTACTGCTAATATCATTGAAGGAAACAGGTTTGAGATTTATAATTCGGATTTGAGAATTGACAAGTTAGGTGTCCCACTTTTTCAAAAAATTAAAATGCCATCTAGCTACTCTAGTAATGATAATAACCATAAAACGATTAAGTACATTGAACAATTCAACTCGGAAGTAGAAGTAAAAAACCAACGACTGGAAGATATTATGAAAGGTTATCCCTTTGAATATTACTTTATTGAATCGGGAGATGGTGAAATGGAGGTGGAAAAACGTGGTTATCAATACATTCTATTAGACCTACATACTACAGGAACCAGCATCAAAGAAATGTTGGGTTATAACATGGTTGAGGGAGAGACTGACTATATGACTGTAATAAACAAAGGCGGTGACATTTCATTAAAAAAGATTCCCATCAACGCTCCGGTGGTCAAATATTATGTAAAGCAAGTTTTATCCGACGATGTATATCTAGGATCAGAATGGGATGCCGATACTAATTGGGAAGAGGCCTTGATCAACTATATAGAGGGTTTAAAGGCCAGGGTAAGTGTTCGAAAATAATCTTCCAAAAAAAAGGCCTCACGGCCCTTCTTTTTAAATTATTTTGCTTGATAATCTCTCCACCACTTCCATAGCTTTATCATAATCCGGTTCCTGAGTAATCTCCGGTACCAGTTCAGTATATTGAATCGTATTATCTCGGTCTAACACAAATACCGCCCTACTTGATAATCCTTTAAGTGGACCTTCTATCATATCGGTATTGTATTTACTGCCAAAATCATTGTAGCGAAAGTCAGAGGCACTGATCACATTTTCAATGCCCTCGGCTGTACAAAACCTACCCATTGCAAAAGGCAGGTCTTTGGAGATAACGATGGCTTCAACATCACTGAAATCGGCCAGTTTCTGGTTAAACTTTTTGGTTTCCATGGCACAAACACCAGTATCTAAACTGGGAACAGCCAAAATCACCTTGATCTTATTGTCATAATCAAATAAACTGGCTTCACTGAGATCTTGTTTTACAAACTTAAAATCGTGAGCTTGAGAACCTTTCTGAGGTATTTCTCCTTGAATTGAAACAGTATTTCCTTTAAACGTTACGGTTGCCATTTTTTAACAATTTAAATAATGAAGCACTAAATTTAGGGAAATTTGTGGCCCACCCAAGAAAATACCGGATTAACTTAACCTGAAATGAATGGGTAGAACTATTCTCACCCTCACCGCTTTACCTCTTTGTTTACCCGGTTTCCATTTGGGTGCTTTGTTGATCACCTTCACAGCTTCTTCGTCACAACCGGCCCCAATTCCCTTTAAGGATTTAACTGCGGTAATGGCTCCGTCTTTCTCTACCACAAACTCGATGAAAACATTACCTTCT
>JAPUIM010000048.1 GCA_027297025.1 Bacteroidota bacterium
ATTTAACTTTTTATGCCACCTCACAAGAGCATGCTACCCTTGCAGGCAATTTGGCAATTAAAAGGATAAAGGAACTAAATGATGTTTTTAGTGATTACCAGCCGGATAGTGAGGTCAGTAAACTTTCCAAGAGTACCGGGAAACGAACAACGGTAAGCAATGACCTATGGTGCTTAATAAAGTTATCAAAAAAGATCTCCCGGCAAAGTAATGGTGCATTTGACATTACCATTGGACCCTTGACTAAATTATGGAGACGTGCAATAAGACAGCAGCAGTTTCCCGATTCACAAAAAATAACAGAAGCCAGAAACCTGGTAAACTACCGCTGGATCAAATTATACCACTCCAAACAACAAGTAAAACTTAAAAAGCGGGGAATGAAATTGGATTTTGGTGCCATCGCCAAAGGCTACGCCATTGATCAAGCTTATGAGGTACTTAAAAATCAAGGTATTACCAGGGCATTAGTAGATGGAGGCGGTGACCTTTTTGTTGGTGACGCCCCTCCGGGGTCATTAATCTGGGATATCAAAGATCACCAGGGTAAGACCTTACTGATTAGCGCTCAAACCGGTGTAGCAAGTTCTGGCGATAGTTATAAAAATCTTCAGTGGAATGGGGTCAGGTATTCCCATATAGTAGATCCACATAGCGGTATTGGCTTACAGAACAGTAATGTTATCACTGTTATTGCTCCAAAAGCTACCATAGCAGATGCACTTTCCTCTACTCTATCAGTCTTGGGGAAAAAACGCAGTCATAAACTCCTCAAAAAATATAAAGCAAAAATTGTTCAGTAGTATGGATCTAATTAAGTAATGTGTAAAAGTCAAAAAAAAAGATTATCTTTTTGGCTTCAAAAATTTTCACATCAATGAAAGAACTACGTAAATCCAGAAGAGAATTTATCAAAAAATCCAGTTCGGTGGTTTTAACATCAGCCATGGGATTTAATATATTATCCGCAAAGCCTCGTTCAAGCAAATACCTCAATGCCGACACCCTAAAAGTAGGATTAATCGGATGTGGTGGACGTGGGACCGGAGCCGCACTTCAGGCTTCCTTGGCTGATCCCAACGTAATGATAACTGCTATGGCCGATATTTTTCCGGACAAATTGTACAAATCATACGAAAACCTCAAAATCGAGAACCCTGATAAGCTAATGGTGGACGAGGACCACAAGTTTATCGGTTTCGACAGCTATAAAAAGGTGTTGGCCACAGATGTAGATGTGGTAATACTTAGCACCCCGCCAAATTTCCGCCCGGGACATTTAGCGGCATCAGTTGAGGCAGGAAAGCATATTTTCTGTGAAAAACCAGTGGCAGTAGATGCCCCCGGGGTACGCAGCGTGATAGAAACGGCAAAGAAAGCCAAGGAAA
Source organism: Bacteroidota bacterium (assembly GCA_027297025.1). Classification (GTDB taxonomy): domain Bacteria; phylum Bacteroidota; class Bacteroidia; order Cytophagales; family Cyclobacteriaceae; genus JAPUIM01. Next base: position 1,389 of record JAPUIM010000048.1, read on the forward strand.
AGGGACTGGCCCTAATGTCCGGATTTTGTTGGCGCCACGACATCCCAAAAATTGATACCTATAATAAATTGGAGGATGGGGCCATTGGAGATATACATACAGTTTACAACACCTACAATACCGGTGCTAATTGGTTTCGTGAAATACAACCCGATTGGTCGAATTTCGAAGCCCAAATGCGCAACTGGTTATACTACAACTGGATATCAGGCGATATGATTACAGAACAAGCAATTCACAGTCTTGATCTGATGTCCTGGGCCATGGGTGATGTAATGCCTGTAAAAGCCACCGGAACAGGAGGCAGACAAAGTCGTACCCAGGACCAATATGGTAATGTATATGATCATTTCGCCATCGTTTATGACTACTCTGACGGTAAAAAAGGTTTTCATTTTTCCCGACAACAGAAAGACTGCGACAGGTCATATCATATCGATATGATGGGTACCCAGGGACGATGCTATATCGATGTGTCACGAAAACACGAAATTTCCGGTAAAGAGCAATGGAAATGGAAAGGAGAAAAAACCAATATGTATCAAAATGAGCACGATACACTGTTTGCCTCCATTCGAAATGAAAAACCTTTCTCCGATGGAATACGGATGGCCAATAGTACTATGCTTGCTGTCTGGGGTAGAATGGTAGCATATACCGGGCAAAGCCTTACCTGGGAAGAAGCCATTAATTCCCAAGAGGTATTGGGACCCAAACTTGATGAGTATAGCTGGGACCTAAATTGGCCTTCTCAAGCAGTAGCTAAACCCGGCATTACCAAGTTTACTTAAAATGCAGCGGCGTACATTTACCAAGAGTGCGATCGCCGGGGCATTTGCATTCAGTGTATCCCCAACTATGGCTTTTAACGTGGCCACTCCACTCAATAAAAAAAGCCTGAAATTTGGAATGATCAAGGAGGACCTTTCCTTAATGGAGAAGTTCCAGCTAGTGAAGGATCTGGGATTTCATGGGGTAGAACTGGACAGTCCTCACAACCTAAATGAAAACGAGATACTTGAAGCCAAAGAAAAGACAGGGTTGGAAATTCCAGGATTGGTTAACTCCCTGCACTGGAAAAAACCGCTATCGGATCCTGATCCAGGGGTGCGGGAAGCCTGCACTGAGTCCATGATCGACGCCTTGTATCAGTGTCAAAAATACGGAGGTACCACAGTACTGCTGGTCCCCGCTGTGGTCAATGAAGAGGTTGCTTACGATGAAGCCTGGGAACGCTCCACAGCCGAAATCAAACGAATGCTGCCCACGGCCAAAGAAACAGGGGTTAAGATTGCCATTGAAAATGTATGGAATAATTTTCTTATAAGTCCATTGGAGGCGGCACAGTATATCGATCAATTCAACGATGATATGATCGGTTGGTACTTCGATGTGGGCAATATAGTGCGCTACGGTTGGCCTGATCAATGGGTGAAAATCCTGGGCAAAAGAATTTTGAAAGTTGATGTAAAGGAGTACAGCCGTGAAAAGCAAACGAATGAAGGTATTTGGGAAGGATTCAAGGTGAAGCTGGGGGACGGAGATAGCGATTGGAGTAAAGTAAATAGTGCATTGAAAGCCGTTGGATATTCAGGATGGGGTTCTGCGGAAGTGCCTGGAGGAGATCGTTCAAGGCTGCAGGAAATTTCTCAAAGAATGGATCGAATTTTTCAGTTATAGCATATGAAAGACCCTATTAGTATTCTGGTGGTTGGCTGTGGAAATATGGGGGCCTCCCATGCACGAGCTTATCACAAAATGTCAGAGTTTGAAATTGTCGGGCTGGTCAGCCGGGGCCCTGAAAGCAGGTCTCGCCTATCACGAGAATTAGGAGGTTATCCTGAATTTGATAACTTCCAACAAGCCTTGAAAGAAACCCGTCCGCAAGCTGTATCTATAAACACCTATCCTGATACTCATGCGGAATACGTAAGGTTGGCATTAGAACATGATGCACATGTATTTGTGGAAAAGCCATTGGCCAATACCGTAGAAGAATGTCTTGAAATTAAGGAGCTTGTCCAAAAATATGGTAAAAAATTGGTGGTTGGATATATTCTAAGGGTACATCCTACCTGGAAAAAATTTATTGATATTGCCCAGGGTCTTGGAAAACCATTGGTCATGCGGATGAATTTAAATCAACAGAGCCATGGATCAACATGGGAAGTTCATAAAAATCTAATGAACTCTATGTCCCCCATTGTGGATTGTGGGGTTCACTACGTTGATG
>JAPUIM010000480.1 GCA_027297025.1 Bacteroidota bacterium
TTGTCAGTATTTGATCTTTCTCCAAACTTTTGGTATTCAGATTCAATGATAACTGAGGCCAAAACATTGGTACTATCCGCAATCTTAGAAGTTGATATATCAATCTGGTTATTATAAAAATTGTAATTTTTATATTTCAAAGAATCGATGACCGTATTAACCATTAGGATAGTAGTATATCCACCTCTTATTTCTCCTTCAATAATCGCTCCAGGAGAAATATATAATCCTGATGTGGTGAGATTTAATAGGGGATTTATATCATTTAGATATACCCTAAAATCAATATTATACTTTTGCAGATCATTTTGCTGATAGTCTCGGTAATATGCAGCAATCTCAGACTTATTATTTTCAAGATTGAGCTTATATTCATGTGCCAGTCGCTTAAAATCCTTTATTATGGTGGCAAATTGGAAAGTTCCTTGCATGGACAAGTTAAAACGTTCGGAATTCCATAAAAATGTTCTTTTATTTCCACTAATGGAAGAGCTTAACTCAGCCGAATTCACCCTCAATTCCCGGTCTTTCAACTTGATAAGGGTGTTTTTGAACGTGGCATGACCAACTACATTATCAAGATCAAGTCCATAAGTATCAATCATAAAGTCACTGCTGACGAAAAAATCCTCAGAATATATATTTAGTTTTTTAACAAAAGCAGTGTCCAATCGTCCTTCAACTAAAATACGGTCTTTTCCACCACGTAAATCAATGGAGGCTTTTGCTACCATTTTCAAATTAGGGTCAGAAATATTGAGGGTTCCTTGGAATAGTTGTTTTGCCAAATGAGAATTGGTTGAAATATTTTGATAAGGATATCCACGGACAGTTAATTTTTCAAAATAAGCATTGAGATAAAAATCAGCCGCTTCAAGGGTAAAACCCTTACCTTCAATGCTGCCTTTCATATTCATTTCTTGAAACAACCCGGGTTTATCAATAAGTCTCCCGGCATCAAACTCAGTGGTCCTGACAATCCCCGAATATTTGGAATCTTCTGGCTTTGGGCCGATTTTCAGATTTATATCAGTATCGATTTCTCCCAAATCAGTTTCAAATCGGGCTTGAGTTACAAAATCATTGAAAAATCCGGTCATTTTACCATTGAATTTCACTAACCCAAATTTTTCAATGGCCTGAAAGCGACTTTCGCCAATGTATTGTTTGAGATCTGATGGATCTAATTTTGATTGATTAAATATTAATTTCATGTATGTCTCTTCTAATTTGGGCAAACCGTCAAAGTTTACTTTTCCTATAAGTTGACTATTTTTTCCAAATTGGAGATCAAACTCATCTATTGAAAATTCACTGATTTTTCCTCTGAACTTTCCGTTGAATTGGAAGTATTCATTATACTTACTTAATCCAGGGGTGAAATAGGACAGGTCTTGTAAAGAAATTTGTGATTGATTAAAATTGGCAAGAATTTCCACTGAGTCCTTCAAAAAGGAAAGGTTGGACCGTTTATTGAATTTAAATATGACGGTATCCCTGATAATGGTGTTACCCAAAGCCAGGTGCAATCCTTGCCATTCCAGTGATGTATTTGAAACTCTAAAAAATGACCTTAAATCCTTGATTTTTAACTGATTTGAAGCACTATTGCCCACTATTTGGATGATCTGCATCTCGAAGGTATCAGCTTTGTTTCTGAAATTTTCAAAGCGCCCATCAATCTGGTTTATTTTAAAATGCCGATAATCAAAATAGGATTTGATGCTATCTTTATGTTGATTATTAAAACTGAATTGAGCGTTGTTTAGATCTATTTCATCTACTAATAAGGTGATAGTTCTTTTTTTTCCTGAGGATAAGTAATTTTTAATTTGATAGGCGAAAAGGTCAATATTATAGGCAGATCCTGACACAGGTTTTATGACATTGATCTGTACGTTATCCAACCCTACATAATTCAGACGGATTTCCCTCTCCCCAAATAAGACCGACCACAGATCCAAATCAATATCCATCTTTTTTATAGCCAGCATTAAACTGTCCTGGGAGTCGTAAACTGTGAGGTTTTCCAAATATGGGCTGTCAAACCAAGCCAGATTAATATACCCTACGGAAATTTTGAAATCGGTATGATCGGATATTCTGGTGACTAATTTTTGGACAAACTTAGTTTGAAAGTATGGTGTAGCTATAAAGGTAAAAATAGATACAAAAAGAAATAGAAATATCCCCAACCCAACAATAGTTGATTTGAGAAGACCTTTTTTGATAACTTGCAAGCTGTTTTTCCTAGCTGTCAAATTTGATGAATATTAATATTCTTGCTATAGAGTCCTCTTGTGATGAAACATCTGCTGCTGTAGTGATTAACGGTAAAGTTGTTAACAACATTATCGCTACTCAGCAAATACACGAAAAATATGGGGGAGTAGTTCCCGAATTGGCCTCCAGAGCTCATCAACAAAATATTGTTCCCGTGGTACAGCAGGCATTGTTCGATGCAAATATAAGCAAAAGAGCCCTTCATGCAGTTGCTTTCACCAAAGGTCCCGGATTATTAGGATCTTTACTGGTAGGTGCTTCATTTGCAAAATCTCTGGCCCAGGCCTTGGAAATTCCACTTATTGAAGTGCACCATATGCAGGCACATGTACTTTCACACTTTATCGAAGATCCCAAACCAAATTTACCCTATTTGTGTCTAACCGCTAGTGGTGGACATACCCAGATAATTCAGGCCAATAATTATCTGGATATGCAAATACTGGGTGAAACCAAAGATGATGCGGTAGGAGAAGCATTTGATAAAGCGGCAAAGTTGCTAGGTCTTCCTTATCCAGGTGGGCCGATGGTCGATAAGATTGCAAGGGAAGGAAATCCCCAGGCGTTTAAATTACCAGATACCGAGGTGCCCGGATTGGATTTTTCTTTTAGTGGCATAAAAACAGCCTTTCTTTATCTTCTTAGAGATAAACAAAGAGAAACCCCCGATTTCATTAAGAATAATCTTGCTGATCTTTGTGCATCCATACAGGATAAACTTATTAGGATGCTCTTGGATAAACTGGAAGCGGCTTCATTGCAAACAGGAATTAAGGAAATAGGAATTGCCGGAGGTGTTTCAGCCAATTCTAAACTGAGAGAAGAACTGAAAACCATGGGGGCAAAGAATGGATGGAAAATTTATACTCCAAGCTTGCAATATTGTACTGACAACGCCGCTATGGTAGCGATTGCAGCCCATTTCAAGTATAAAGAGGGCCGATTTAGTAGTTTGGATATAAGCCCCACTCCCCGTTACCGATTATAAAAAATAATGAAAAAGATATTTCAAATCGGAGATAAAAAACACTATAAAAAGGAGATTTTGGCTTCGGACACAGCTGCTTTTCACAATATAGAGGTACATCCGGTATGTGCAACCTTTGTGTTAGCCAGGGAAATTGAATGGGCTACGCGGCTATTTGTTTTGGACATGTTAGATGTTGATGAAGAAGGGATGGGCACTAAGTTGATAATCAATCACCTTTCACCGGCAAAGGTAGGGGAGGAAATCGGAATCGAGGCTTGGATAATATCTTTGGAGAAAAATGAATTAATTTGTGGGTATGAGGTTAAAGTTGGAGACCGTCTCATAGCCAATGGAGAGACAGGTCAAAAAATTTTTAAAAAAGAAAAAATTAAACAAATCCTAGGTTAGTTTTTGCGATTGTGGCTGAGACCTTCTCAAATAAAATCAATATACGTAATAAGCGTGCTACTTTTGAATATCACCTGCTGGATACCTATATCGCGGGCTTGATGCTTCAGGGCTCCGAAATCAAGTCTATCAGGATGGGTAAAATCAATTTACGGGATGCCTATTGCCTATTTAATAAAGAAGAACTTTTTGTCAGGGAAATGCACATTTCCCAATATTCGAAAGGAGGACAATACAACCATGAAGAAAAGAGGGAACGAAAACTCCTGTTGAAGAAAAAAGAACTGAAAAAAATTTTTAATAAAAGTCGTGACAAAGGAATCACCATAATACCTGTAAGGATATATATATCCAACCGAGGATTGGCCAAACTTGAAATAGCCATAGCCAAAGGAAAAAAATTGTATGATAAAAGAAAAGATATTCAGGAAAGGGATGCAAAGAGGGAATTGGCGCGTTTGAATAAAATAAAGGTGGATGGAAATACTTGAAAAAGGGATTTGCAGACTTACAGTGGTACCGGTTCGCAATAAGCCTTCCAATCGGAGTGAAATGGTCACTCAATTGCTATTTGGTGATCATTATGAAGTACTAGAATCTTCTGAGGATCAGCAGTGGTTGAGAATAAAAATATACTTTGATGGTTATGAAGGATGGTTGAGCAGTCTCAATCATTTTCAAATTTCCCAGGAATATTTTGATCAAATAAATAATTCGGATTATAAAATTTGTACGGATCATTCAGCCAGTATTTATTTTCAAAACCATTATATACATATCCTACTGGGTAGCATATTGCCTATTTCTACCAATGAACTGTTTAGGATGGAAGAACAACTGGCCTTCAATGGTGAATCTAAAAGCCAAGGTCAGAGAAGGGATTTTGAGTTTATAAAGGAAACAGCGCTTAATTATTTGCATTCCCCCTATCAATGGGGAGGTAAAACACCCTATGGGATTGATTGTTCGGGATTTACCCAACAAGTTTACAAGATTGGGGGATACAAATTATTCCGCGATACTAACCAACAGGTGTCTCAAGGAAATGAAGTATCAGGTATTAAAGAAGCCAAACCCGGGGATTTGGGCTTTTTCAGTAAGAATGGAGATAAGATTTCGCATGTTGGTATTCTTTTTGCACAAGATCAAATCATTCATGCATCCGGGAAAGTTAAAATAGACCAATTGGACTCCCAGGGAATTTTTAGTGAGGAACTGAACAAATACACACATAAATTGCTTACTTTAAGGCGAGTGTTAAAGTATGGGCCATGACCAGAAGAGTATTGGTATTGAATCAAGATCATAGTCCTCTAACTGTTACCACAGTGCAGAGAGCCTTTCTATTGATATACCTGGATAAGGCTGCAATGATGACTCAAGTAAGCGGGGTATTCTTAAATACAGTAAGTCAGGCGTACCCTATGCCCGCGGTAATAAAAATAAATCGTTACATCCAGTTACCATATAGAGGGGTGGTTTTGAGTAGGCAAAATATATTTAGGAGAGATGGATTTGAATGTCAATACTGTGGTACCTCGACGGACTTAACACTTGATCATGTTGTCCCAAAATCACGAAACGGTAAATCTACCTGGAAAAATTTGGTCACCGCATGTAAACCCTGTAATTCACGTAAAGGAGATTACACACCACATGAAATGGGTTTTGCCCTAAGGAGTCAACCCTATAAACCTTCCTATGTGTTATTCCTCAGTAATTTTTCGGGTTTTGTAAGCGAGGAGTGGAAACCGTATCTCAACGGTCAAATGAAAAAGACAGGTTAGGACTGACTTCATTCACATTTTTTCTTCAAAAATTGAAGCGCTGAAATTACATTCTTGCCCTTTCTTGAATCGGCAACCACAATCTCCAATGCATAACCATAATTTTGTAATTCGCCGTCTTTGTAATTCTTTATCAACTTTTGTTTTCCACTGGTCATAATGTCGACAGTCATCTTTTTCCCGGTCACCTTTACTTCTAAGAGCCGGTCATTCAAGTTGCCAAAGTTGAATTCATAAATCCTTTCAGTGTTTTTTCCCTTTTCATCAGATTCAATATTGGTATAGGTCACCTTACAGACCTCATCGGTATTATATTCTAACTTTTGATCGAACGCCGAACCAGTTATCTTAATTTTTTCAATATTTTCTACCAACCAATTAATGGCTTCCTCCTTGGTATTTAAAGAAATTGTTTTTTCGGCTTGTGGAACGGCATATTTAAGTGCTGCAATCATATCCTTGGCTTTTCCTACATCTTCAAAGTACATATCGAAGTCATTCACAAAATTTTGTTGGATCCCATTCTTGGTATATTTCACAAATTTCTTTTTGGCATTTACCGCTATATTTACAAACATTTTACTACCGGTTACTTCAATATTCAAATCACTGGTATTGATCTCATAAAGGTAAAAGTTGTAGTTGTTCTCTACATTATTCCCTTTGGATTCAGTTTTATCCAATTGATAAATGGTATTTCCATTGGCTTCATTAAATTCTATTTTTTGTTCATATTGATACTTTCCATCAGTAGCGTTCACTAAATTTTCATGCATCCAGGAATAGGCACTACTTAAGTTTCCCCAACCGGCACCTTCGCCAGATATTTCGGCAAGTACGTATTTTAGAGTGGAGATTATTTGCCTTCCCATTCGAATGTCGCCAAAGGCTATTTCAAATAACGATGTATAGTTGCCTAAGGCTTTCTTTTGGTAGGTTTTGATATATTTTTTTTTAGCTTTTACACGTAATTGTGTGGAGAGCTCTGTACCTGAAACCTCAAGATTGAGGGCATTTTCATCAATATCATACAAGTAAAATTCATATTGATTTTCTTTGATGCTGCCCTTTTCGTCGATATTCTGAATATTCACTGTTGTATAGAAATTCTTGGTGTTGAAATCAATGCTTTGGTTGATACGTCTTTTTCCGGATTCAACTGTGCTGATTTTTTCCGCCAACCAAATCATTCCTTGTTCAGCGCTAGTAAAGGAAACATCCTTTGGATCATAGTACTTCACTGATTCCCTAAGGGCATTGATAATATTTCGAGCTAATTCCAGATTATGGGCTAATATTTTAACATTATTGGTATAATTCTTTACCTCCCCATTACTGGTGTATTTGATGTACTTCCTACTTCCTTTTGTAACGATTTTAGCAGAAAGTTCTTTTCCCTGAATTTGAAAATTGATAGCATTTTCTGTAAGATCGGATAAATAGAATTCGTACAAATTGTTGGTTACATTACCTTTACTGGACACCTCCTGGGTTGAAAATGAAATTTTATGATCCTGTTCCTGATCGTAGATAAAGTTTTGTACATATTCTGTGGTCCCTAATGAAATGGTTCCGACATTCTCAGCAAGCCAATCAAGGGCTTCGGTTAGATTGGCCCATTGCATCTGTCCTGATCTGGAAAGTGGAATGGTTTCCTTTAGTTTGTCGATAATTTCCTGGGCCACATCAGTATCACCCACTACTATCTGTATATCACTGACATAATTCTGAAGAACGCCTGCTTTTTTAAGCTGCACTAGCTTTTGCTGGTTGGTGGTTGTCATGTTAACGGTCAACATCTTACCTGATACTTTTCTTACTATCGTGTTTTTGTCGATATCTGAAAGATGGAATTCAAAAACTTCAGTCCCAGTTTTACCCTTGGAATCGGTTTTAGATACAATCAGACGAAGCATTCCCGTAGCAATATCCTCCAAATGTTCCAAGTTTTGTTCGTAACTATTTTTGTCCACATCAACCTTTCCGATTTTGGTCATTAACCATTCGATGTTGGCGGTTAATTGGGTTTCTTGAGCTGATGTAATTAAGGGGAGTATGGCCCATACAAGACATATGATTTGAAGCAATACGAACTTCTTTAATGCAAATTTCATAGATCGGATGATGGTTTTAGTGAAATTTATTTAGATAATTTCCAAGTTAAAAATAAACCTAGTTATTTAATATTTCTACGGTATCTAAAGTTTGCAAATTATTGATAAGGAATCAATTTTATTTGTGTTGATTTTACAATCTCAAAATAATCTTGGTTTCTATTCCAGGTTGGGACAGTACAGATATATCCATTGGTGCAGTTGCATGATTTGGCGGGAAAATTAGAACCAAACTTGTAGGAAAGTTTTAAAATCATGGATTTCAAAGCTTCATCTTTTTTACTACCTTTGCAGTCCATTTAAAATGAGTGGTCGTGGTTGGTGCCTGTCTTAGGGGAAATTCAAGAAAGTCAATCATGAATGTTCAACCTTAAAGCTTAACCCTTTTGGCTCCAGGGGTTATTTTATTGAAGGAGCTATTTTTTTATTTATTATGGCTAATACTAAAAAAGTAAAAGAAGTAAAAGTAAAAGAGGTACAAGAAGAATTTGATTGGGAAAAACTAGAGACCAAAGGATTCGGTGAAGAATATACTGATAAGGAAAAGACTGACCTGGCCAAACTTTACGAGGGTACCCTTACAGAAATTACCGAGAAAGAAGTTGTAACTGGAATTATAGTTGGGCTTAGCGACAGGGATGTAATCCTAAATATTGGATTTAAATCGGATGGATTAGTATCTGCCTCTGAATTTAGAGATACACCGGGATTGAAACTGGGAGATGAAGTACAGGTTTACATTGAAGAGCAAGAGAATGCAAGTGGTCAATTAGTACTATCCCGGAGGAAGGCTAAAATCGTTCAGGCCTGGGAAAATATCCAAAATGCACTGGATAAGGATGAAGTGATCGAAGGTATGGTTAAGAGAAGAACCAAGGGAGGATTGATTGTGGATATCTTTGGAGTAGAAGCATTCTTGCCAGGTTCCCAAATAGATGTAAAACCCATCCGGGATTTTGATGTGTTTGTGGGAAAAACCATGGAAGTAAAAGTTGTGAAGATCAACTACTCCAACGACAACGTAGTGGTTTCGCATAAAGTTCTCATAGAAAAAGACCTGGAAGCCCAGAAAATAAAGATATTGAATAACCTGGAGAAAGGTCAGGTGCTGGAAGGAGTAATAAAGAACATGACCAACTTCGGGGTATTTATCGATTTGGGTGGTGTAGATGGTTTGCTTCATATTACTGACATCTCCTGGGGTAGGATAAATCATCCCGAGGAAGTACTTGAATTGGATCAGAAGATAAATGTGGTAGTTCTGGATTTTGATGATGATAAAAAGAGAATATCCCTGGGCAGGAAGCAGCTTACCGAACATCCCTGGGATTCCTTGCCGGAAGAAATTCAGATCGGTACAAAAGTAAAAGGCAGGATCGTCAATGTCGCAGATTATGGAGCATTTTTGGAGATTAAGCCCGGTGTAGAAGGGTTGATACATGTCTCGGAGATGTCGTGGTCACAACACCTTAGGAATCCACAAGATTTTATAGGCGTAGAAGATAAGTTGGAAGCCGTAGTGCTCACTTTGGATCGGGAAGAGAGGAAGATGTCGCTGGGAATTAAACAACTTAGCGAAGACCCTTGGACCAAGCAGGATTTGCTCACCAAATATGCTGTGGGGACCAAACACAAAGGTATTATTAGGAATTTAACCAATTTTGGTTTGTTCATTGAATTGGAAGAAGGTATTGATGGGTTAGTACACGTTTCCGATCTCTCCTGGACTAAAAAGATCAAACATCCTTCCGAGTTTGTGAAGGTTAGTGAAGAGTTAGAGGTACAGGTATTGGAACTGGATATTGAAAATCGACGGTTAGCTTTAGGTCACAAGCAGCTGGAGGAAAATCCCTGGGATACTTTTCAAACAGTGTTTAATAACGGTTCAGTACATAAATGTACGGTGATAAGTAAAAATGATAAAGGAGCAATATTAGAGCTTCCTTATGGAATTGAAGGCTTTGCAACTACCAAAAATTTGAGAAAAGAAGACGGAAGCAGTGCTGATGTAGGAGAGAGCCTGAACTTCAAAGTCTTGGATTTTTCTAAAGACGATAAGAGAATTGTGCTGTCTCATACTTTTACTTACACTGAACTTCAGGAAAGGAGCAAATTCGTTAAGAGAAAGCCTAAAAAGATGAAGGCTATCGATAAGATCAATAAAGAGGCTGCAAAGTCAACCTTGGGAGATCTGGATGCTTTGACCGCGTTGAAGGATAAAATGACCGAAAGTCAGAAACCTAAACCGGAGCTGGTTAAGGAAGAAACGACTGCTGAAGTTAAGGAAGAAAAGACTCCTGAAGCTAAAGAAGAAAAGATTGTTGAAGCTAAGGTGGAAACCGAAAAATCAGAACCCAAAGCTGAAGCTGAAATAGTTGCTGAAACATCGGAACCAGAAGCTGAGACGGCGGCACCCAAAAAGGAAACCAAATCTAAAAAGGCAGAAACCGTTGCCAAAACTGATACTGAGGTGGCGGAAAAGCCGGTGAAAAAAACCACCACCAATGCCAAGGCAAAAGAAAAGGATGTGGTGAAAGCCGAAAAGAAGGAAGATGCCAAAGATGAATCTGGCGAAACTGAGGAACCGGCCAAAAAATCCACCGCCAAAAAGAAGGCTACTAAGAAATAATCGAAATAAGATTATTCCTCAAGGAGGCCGTCTCAAATGCTCACGTCATTGCGAACCCCGATTGGTCGGGGTGTGGCAATCTCCTGATCAACTATGACTTATAAATCGGGAGATTCCTACGCTTCGCTCTGAATGACGGAATTCTTATTCTATTGAGACGACTACTTTTGTTGCTTAAAAACAGCTATTTTTTTTGAAAAAAAGCCAATATTGGATAATTTTGCAATCCTTTTGCTGCCTGGGTGGATCACGCAGATAGAAGAACGAAATGAATTATGAATAACTCTTTGATTTTAGAATCGTAATTCATAATTAATAATTCTCCGAAAGGGATAAGGTCGTGTGGCCGAGTGGCTAGGCAGAGCTCTGCAAAAGCTCGTACAGCGGT
>JAPUIM010000481.1 GCA_027297025.1 Bacteroidota bacterium
TGTGCTGGTAAGTCTGGGGGGGTTTTTGACAGACATAAATTGGAGGACCCCTTTTCTAATTTATTCGCTCTCATTGGTTTTTCTTCCAATGGCAATTTTGCATCTATACGAGCCAAAAGTGGAAAAGAGCGTCGAACAATCGGGGCACCAGCCGAAAACCCCATCAATCATCTGGTTACTGGTTTTTAATACCATGATCATGTGGATCATCTTCTTTATCTTACCGGTGCACCTTCCATTTCACCTAAAGTCCCTTGGTGTCGAAAAAAACGCCCTTATTGGCATTGCTATAGCTGTCAGCACCTTGTTTTCAGCAGTAAGCTCATTTTCATACTCCAAAATCAAAGGCAAGTTGACCTTTTATTCAATCTTCTTTATAGGGTATTTGATCATGGCAATTGGATTTGCGCTGACCTCCTGGGCTACCAGCTACGGGATGGTATTGGGGGCCATGGTGTTTGTAGGGTTTGGCATTGGCATGATGATCCCCAATACCAATCTTTGGGTAATGCAAATTGCGCCCCCTGAGATAAGGGGTAAAGTTATCGGCAAGCTGACTATGTTTTGGTTTATGGGTCAATTCCTGTCACCCATTATTACTTTGCCCCTGGCAAAAAGATTTTCATTACCCAGTATATTTATGTTGGCCGCAATATTACTTTCGGTGCTTGCGCTTACTTTCCTTATTTTACATTTAAAAGACAGGAAAAGTGAATAAGAATGAATCAATAAAAATTATATATAACCAAAACAAATTTTCGTAATGAACAACTATCTATCAATGCTGGCATTGGCCGTTCTCTTTTTTTGTTCGACCTGTACCCAAAAGGATTCTGCTGAAACCCTGGTAGCTGAAGTACCAGTTAAAGAATGGGCCCCGGAAGACATGAGAGACCTACCGCAGAATTTCGCGAAGAGAGGACTTACCGTAAAAACCGAAAAGTCTACGCCAGGCTATATTTTGTTTCATCCCTCTTTGGGGACTTCCACTTACCTCGCTGATCATGATGGAAGGATTGTACATGAATGGAAAGGAGAATATAACAGCATGTTGAGTTATTTGCTTGACGATGGTCGTATTATACGGGCCGATAGGGACCCTTATTTTCCTACGTTTGCCGCTGGAGGGCAGTATGGTCGACTTCGTGAATATTCATGGGAGGGTGAGATGACCTGGGACTTTGCATATATTTCTGAAAAGCTGTTGATCCATCACGATATTGCGATAATGCCGAACGGCAATATTCTAGCCATAGCCTGGGAATCAAAGACCAAGGAAGAATGTATAGCCATGGGTTGTGATCCGGATAAATTGCCTGAGGACGGTTTGTGGTTTGACAAGGTAATTGAAATTGAACCAGTACGACCAGATGGTGGAAATATCGTTTGGGAATGGAGTATGTGGGATCATTTGGTCCAGAATTATAATAAGGAAAAGCTCAATTATGGTGATCCTGGTAATAGCCCCCGCAAGTTCAATCTGAATCCGCATCTAATCAAGCCAATTTTAACTGAAGAACAGGTACAGGGGGGGATTGAAGCAGGTGTAATGACCTCAAACGCAACACCTGATAACCGGGGCTCTGATATCACCCACATCAATGCTATTTTTTACAACAGTGATTTGGACCAGATTGCCCTCAGCTCATTTTATTTCAACGAAATATTTATCATCGATCACAGTACAACCATAGAGGAAGCTGGTGGAGATAGCGGCGGCCGTTATGGTCAAGGAGGGGACTTGTTATATCGCTGGGGTAATCCTAAAAATTATGGTAGAGGAGGGCCGGAAGATCAGCAATCTTTCAGACAGCATGATGTACGCTGGATTCCTGAAGGTTATCCTGGAGCAGGCAATCTAATGATATTTAATAATGATAACTATGGTGGAAATGGTCAGTACCGATATGGGTTTGATGCGGTTGAGCGGTTACACAGGTTCAATTTTAGCCTTGGAGAGGTTGATAATTATTCAACTGTATTAGAACTGGAGCTTCCCGTTGATGAGAATGGAAATTATGAACTTCCTGAAGATGAGCCTTTTGGTCCGGCAAAACCTGTATGGACCTATACTGCGCCCGATAAATATACACTTTATTCGTTATTTACATCCAATGCGCATCGGTTGTCAAGTGGAAACACGTTTATTATGGAAGGGGTCACAGGTAGATGTTTTGAAGTGACTCCGGAAGGTGAAACGGTATGGGAATATTGGAACCCTTATTTTGAAGGGTATCGTTTACCTGATGGTACACTGCCTCAACCTGGTGGACCAACATTTTTTGCCCAATTTCGGGTAGCGCATTTATCCCCGGATCATCCAGGCCTTGCTGGCCGGAATTTGATCCCCGTTGATCCGCAACCGGAAGTGTTTACTCCTCCGCCTCCACCATCGCAGGAAAATTAATAATTTACAATTAATAATGAACAGTTAATCATGAGATATCTGAACAAGTTTTTGTTACCGGTAATCACCTTAATTTTATCAGCATGGTGTTTCTCTTGTACTCAAAGTAATTCAACTGAAACACTTATAGCCGAAGTACCAGTTAAAGAATGGGCCCTGGAAGATACCCGTAATGTGGCCGGTTTGGATGCCAAAAGAGGACTGATAATCAATACTCCGAATGCTACCCCTGGTTACATTTTATTTCACCCGGCAGCGGGTACCGCTACCTGGTTAATGAATCTTGATGGTGAGATTGTCCATGAATGGAAGGGGGAGTATAATACCCTGAATAGCTATCTACAAGAAGATGGTGGTATTTTCCGATTGGACAGGGATCCTGACTTTCCGGTATTTGCTGGTGGAGGACAATCAGGGATTTTACGTGAATACACCTGGGATGGGGAGTTATTATGGGATTTCAAATACGCAACTGATCAATACCTTACACATCATGATTTTGCCATCATGCCTAACGGTAATATTCTGGCAATAGCTTGGGAAGTAAAAACCCTGGAAGAATGCGAAGCAGCGGGCAGGGACCCTGAGCAGACCCCTAAGGCTGGTCTATGGCCGGACAAGATCATTGAAATTGAACCACAGCGGCCGGAAGGAGGCAAGATTGTTTGGGAATGGCATATGTGGGACCATCTGGTACAGGATTTTGATGAAACTAAAGCCAATTATGGGACTATAGCGGATCATCCAAGGAAA
>JAPUIM010000482.1 GCA_027297025.1 Bacteroidota bacterium
GGAACTTACTTCCTCAGGAGGACCCTATATTCGAATATACCTTTAAAAAGAACGACCACGAGATAAAATCTCAAACGTATTTGTCGGAAAAAGACGGTTTCACTTATATAGATTACAAAATCCTCAACCAGGATAAGGCCCAAGCCAAGATCACTGATTATAATATTTGGAATGATGAAAAAGATATAACCCAGGAGTCCCTGGAGGGTTTGAAATTATTTGTTGTAATGTATGATGCAAAAAAAACCCATACGGGAAGCTTGCAAAATATTAAAAATCTGATTGAGTCCCTGGGAAAAAATGGAGTAGAGCCTTTGATCATCACCGATTCTGATGGACCAACATTTGAACAATTTAGGCACGAATGGCAGTTGGCTGTACCCTATTATTATGGAGATGCTACTGTCCTCAAAACTATTATCCGGTCGAATTCAGGATTGGTGTTGCTACAGGATGGAAATGTAATTGGAAAATGGCATTACAACGATGTTCCCAATATAGCTGAAATCAACCAATTGATCCAGTCCAAAGTCCTATGAAAATATTTCTACTGGGAATGCCCGGAGCTGGTAAAACCACCTTAGGCAGTCAAATTGCAGAAATATTAAGTGTCTCCTTTCTTGAGCTTGATCAACAGATTATTGAAAAGGAAAAACTGCCCATCCAGGATATATTCATCCAAAAAGGAGAGGATTATTTTCGGCAGGTGGAATCTAGTTTATTAAAAAAATTAACCCTGAAACACCAGGATTTTGTGATGTCCATCGGGGGGGGCGCTCCATGTTTTTATGATAACCTTGAATTTATGAATCAACATGGCATAAGCCTATTTATAAATGTAAGTTTTAATGAATTGGCCAGAAGACTATCTAAATCTAAAAAGAAAAGGCCCTTGCTTTATGGGATTGAAAGGGATGATTTCAGTGGGGAGTTAAAACAAAAGTTTCAGTACAGGTTACCATATTATCAGAAAGCCCAAATGGTATTTCAAAATGACCATCTAACTCCAGGAGAAATCATATTTAAGTTGAGGAGCTTGGACTATCTAAAAGAAAAGCCCAAAGGTTAATACTGCGCTAGTAATTTGATTTTCAACTGTTACACGCGGTGAAGAAGAACCAGCCAGGGAATAAGGGCTATACAAACTATCGAATTTAGAGGCCACAATGGCAAAGTCACCATAATAACGAGCATTGCGGAAGCCAAGTCCTCCGGATATATTGGTTTTACTTCTGTCCCCCCCATCGTCGATGGCAAAGGGATCACCCAAATGGGCAAAACCGGCTCGGAAGCGCAAAGCTTTAAACCTGTACTCAGCCCCAACTTTAAAATTCACTATGGATTTATAAAGATTTTCAATGGTGGTGTTATCTGCCACCGTGGAAAAGTCATTTGAACCAAGACTGATATTGCTATAGTTTACAAATTCCAAATCGGCGCTGATAAATCCATTCTTACTAAAGAAGAAGGCAGCGCCGGCATTAAATCTCCAGGGCACAGTAAGACTGTAGTCAGATACAAAAATATCGCTCAATGAGAAAATTTGGTTTAGTGTGGTGTCTTCAGGAACATAAAAAAAATTGTTGTATTCGGTAAAAAGATCGAAGTCGCTTTCATCGTCTATGGTGTAGGCGGTGGGCGTGACCACTGAGATCCCAACTCTGATCCGATCAATGGGACGGAACATTAAACCAAAGGTCCCGTTGATGCCAATACCATTTATATCCAAACTTTCCCTGGTACTTAGTTCGCTTAATATCTCCGGGTCATTGGGGAAATTGGGGTCAAAATATTCGGTCTCTTCAAAGGTTTTAGTTTGCTCATAACTTAAAGTATTGATGCCCAGTCCCAAACCAAAATAAAATTTATCTGCCAGATTGCCCCCGTAGGAGAAACTCCATTGATATTGGGAACCGGAAGCATTTACCCTTTCTCTCTGGTTGGGAAATCCCAGCACAAATGAATCGTAGCTATTATTTCCATTGCCAATTGGATTGATTAAAAAATGATCAAAAGCAAAACCGGTGAGCCCTGTTAGTTGTGAAGGTGTCAATCCTTCAGCTTGCTGGATAAAGGAGTCTATGATTGAATTGTTTGGATTGCTGGCTTCATAGGTAAAAGTCCGGTTAAAATCATTAATGCGGTTGATACTAATACCAAAAGAGCCACCACGCCAGGCACCTGGAATAAGATCATCCTTGGTCCGGTTGAATACCAGGCTCAGGTTTCCTATCACGAATTTTGTCCCGGAATTATCCAGTGAATTCCCTAGAAAAGTGGACGTTGTTTGATAGAAATTGATAGCAGGGGTAATACTAAATTCGGAGCGGTTGTACAAACCTAGACCTGCCGGATTGGAATATATAGAACTTATATCACCTCCCAAAGCCATTTGTGCCCCACCAATACTTTGTATTCGGGCACTGCCACCGGGGTTGGTTTGGCTGAACAGTAGGGCCTCATTAAAGAAACCGAAAGCACCGTCTTCCACCTGACTTAAAGCACTACCAATGGGTAATACCCATCCCATGCTTATGATCATAAGCTTAATATAAAAGCGCAACTTCATGGATTTTGACTAATTGCCTCTCCTGCTCCTTGATCGAGTTTTGGTGCTCTTACTTATGGATTTGCTTCCGCCAGATCCAATAGAGATACTTCGGGACGACCTCCTGTTGGTGCCTGAAGAATAACTCCTGGAAGAAGAACTACGACTAGGCGTACTAACCTTATACGCTTTTCTTGAGGGTTGAGCTATAGAGAAGCTAGAATTTCTTCTGGTTGACCGGCCTCTAATTTTTGTGCCACTGGTTCGATCTACAGAATGATTGTAATTTCTCCTTAATTCATTTCCCTCATTGATGGAAGTGGCGCTTCTAGCACGAGATAATTG
>JAPUIM010000483.1 GCA_027297025.1 Bacteroidota bacterium
TCCGAACTGCATAGTTGGTTCGCGTCTCATATGGATGTAAATGCTATACTCTACGGCAACCAGGAACCCAAGATCATAAAATCCATTCAGGAGAACGCCACTAAAAATCTTAAAAGAGTGGTCCATTATGCCACCAGCGCTTGGGAAAAAGATGAATCTCAAAACCCCTACCGTATCCTTGATTTTCAAGAAATTAAGACCACCTGGCACCCTATAGGTATATAGAAGTCACTGCTAATTGAGGAATTTGCCTGCATCTGATTCCCTCCGCTAGACTCAATATCTGAAACTTCAAAAGTTTTTTCGGAACATTTGAAGTTTTCATTCCCACGATCGAAGTAACGTCGCTTTAGTTTACCCGGATTCCATTCAAAGTCTTTAAATAATCATATTAATTAGATCCATTATAGCATATTGTGGGCATGGCAAGGTTGATATGATTTTTTGGCTTGATCGATCAAAAACAAGCCTATCATCAACAAAAACTTAAATAATTGTTATCCTGATAATATTCCTTTCACCTTGTTTGAATTCTAAGATTTTTTTCAATAATTTGATCTCCCATAATCATGTATTAAATATTTAGTCCTATGAAACAAACGTTACTAATGTTTTGCCTGGTTTCGGCCGTTACTTTTTTTATTGGCCAGCATCAGGATGTTTTTGCTCAGGGAGCAACAACCGCAGGTATGAACGGTAGGGTTCTCGACGCCGACGGTGGAGCCCTGCCCGGAGCTACTGTAATTGCTGTGCACCAGCCCACTGGTTCACAATTTGGAAATGTAACTGATGTAAACGGAAACTACCGTCTCTCCAACATGAATGTCGGCGGCCCTTACACAGTGAGTATTTCTTTTGTAGGGTACGAAACTTTCCAGCAGGGAAATGTTTTCCTCGACTTAGGCCAGACTTTAAGGTTAAACACCAGTTTAAGTGACCAGGCTACTGAATTGGAAGCAGTGGAAATCGTGGCAGGTGCCGGAGATGTGTTTGATGGTAACCGCACAGGATCTGAAACGATCATCAATGAACGAATGATTACCCGCCTTCCTACAGTGAACAGGGACTTATCCGATTTTACAAGACTGACACCTCAAGCCAATTCCAATACGGGAATTGATGGTGCTGTATCGTTTGGTGGATTAAATAACCGGTATAATTCCATATTTATCGATGGCGCTGCCAGTAATGATTTGTTTGGTTTGTCCAGCCCGGGAACCAATGGCGGCCAAACCGGTATTTCTCCCATTAGTATCGATGCCCTTGAGCAATTCCAGGTAGTTTTATCTCCTTATGATGTGAAACTAGGAGGCCTGGCTGGAGCGGGTATTAATGTAGTTACGCGTAGCGGTTCTAATGATTTCAAAGGTTCCGTTTACTACCTGGTTAGCAATCAGAATTTTGCAGGAAAAACGCCCACCGATGACCCCAACGTGGAACGTGTCAAATTAGCTGATTTCTCCAACAAAACTTACGGATTTAGACTTGGAGGACCGATTATCAAAAATAAGCTGTTTTTCTTTGTGAATACTGAAATTCAAAGAGACGAAACGCCGCAACCCTTCGATGTTTCCTCTTATGAAGGAAACGCTGGCCCTGGTGGCATTATCTCAACCTTGGATGCAATCAGTGCTAAATTGCAAAACGCTTATGGTTATGATAATGGGGGCTTTACCAACACTACCAATGTGCTGGAAGGTGAGAAATTTCTGATCAAATTGGATTATAACCTCAGTCAGAAACACAAGATAACCGCCAGGCACGCTTACACCAAGGCGGATAATATTGGACCTCTGCCGCCCAACTCTAGAGGGATATTTTCTCAGAATTCCGGGCAGACTTTTCCCTCTACCAATAACTCAACCACATTTGAGATAAGGAGTAACTTTAGCAATTCCATCTCCAACAACCTGATTGTAGGATTAACCTTTACCAGGGATGACCGTTCAGTAACCGGAGTTCCATTCCCCAATGTAAAAATTCAAGATGGTTTAGCCGACATCATTTCAGGTAGCGAACGTTTCTCACATGCCAATGTGGTGAACCAGGATGTGATAACCATCACCGATAATTTCACCATTTATAAAGGTGACCATACTATCACCTTGGGAATGCACCATGAATTTTTCAGTATTTTCAACTTATTTCTGCCCTTGCATGTTCCGGAATGGACCTTTAGTTCTGTGGATAAATTCCTGATTGGGGATGCTGCAAATCCCGTGGCAGATGGATCCGGTACACCCGAGGCATGGTTGTACCTATACGGCCATGAGCAGGGTAACGTAAACATAGGCGATGACGCGCTCAAAGTGGCTGCCGATTTCAGCACCGTACAACTAGGATTTTATGTACAGGATGAGTATCAGGTATCCGATCGCTTTAAATTGACCGGTGGATTACGGGTTGATATCCCAAGTTATGTGGATTCTCCTCCCGAGAATACCGACTTCAACACCCGTGTAATACCTCTGATCGAAGCGGCGGGTTATGATTTACAAGGAGCGAAAGCCAGTCAGTTGCCCAAAGCCACCCTCCATTGGAGCCCCCGGATAGGATTTAACTACGATGTAAAAGGGGATAAAACCACGCAAGTCCGTGGGGGTATCGGGATCTTTACCAGTCGTATTCCCTATGTATGGCCGGGTGGCGTTTATCTGAGAAATGGATTAACCAGCGGATTCACGGTAGGATTCAATGGAGCAGGATTTGCTCCTCCAGGTGTGGGAGGATTACCTTTCGAGCCGGATTTGAACAATCAGCCATTTAACAATATCTCACCCACCGGTGATGTGGATCTTTTCGCTGAAGATTTCAAATTTCCTCAGATCTTAAAGCTCAGTATTGGTATCGACCAGCAATTGCCTGTGTGGGGATTGATTGGTACCATTGATTTTCAGTATACCGACAAGGTCAATGACGTCCTTTACCAGCACGTGAATAAGCCCTTGCAGCCAATAGGCTTTTTGACCGGTACACCGGATAACAGGCCCATTTTTGACACGTCTCCCATAGCTCCTGAATACACTTATATTACCTTAGCTACCAATACCGGCGAAGGGTGGACTTATTCATTAACTGCCCAGGTCCAGAAGCCCTTTGAAAGTGGCTTCATGGGTAGTGTGGCCTATACCTATACCAAAGCGACGTCCATATTTGATGGCACGGTATTCATCAATTCTTCCCAATGGCAGGAATACCACAGCGTTGGAGGCAGGAATTCCCCCGATGGGTTGCAGGAGTCACAATTTAGCTCCCGGGGAAGGTTCTCATCCTATGTTTCGTGGCGTAAAGAATACGCCGATCATTTGGCTACCAGCTTAACCCTATTTGCCAACGCCCAGTCGGGTCTGGGATTCTCTTACGTATATGATGACAATGATGGTGCTCTGAATAATTCAGATCCTAACCTGGATGAGGCAAGGAATTTGATATTTGTACCTGCCACGCAAAGCGAAATTATTTTAGTTGATAGTGACTTTGATGGTGATGGTACAATTGGCGGCACCGAAACGGCAGCCGCACAATGGACGGCTTTGGATGCCTTTATTAATAATGATAGTTATTTAAGTGAACGAAGGGGGCAATACGCGGAAAGGAACACCTCCAGGATGCCCACAGAATTCACCATGGACTTCAGGATAGCTCAGGAATTTTTCATTAATACAGGAGGTGGCCAACGTCATACCTTAGAAGTTGCCTTTGATATCTTTAATTTCACCAATTTCATAAACAAGAATTGGGGAAGAAAGTATCGAATATCTGATAACCAAAACTTCCAGTTGATCCAATTCCAGGGATTCCAACAAACAGGAGTTGACTCTAGTGGCAATCCCATTACTAATAACACCCCTACTTTCACCTTTAGGGATCCGGGAGATCCTTGGGATATTATCCTGTCAGGAAGTTCCGGTGTTTTAAGTGCACGGTGGACTGCAAGATTGGGACTTAGGTATTCTTTCTAGGTTGTAATTTAACTAAAAAAAGAGGCCCGGTTTTCGGGCTTCTTTTTTTTAGTTAAAACTATTTTTTAATTTCAACGGATGCATAGACTACCTCTAGCACAGATTTTTGGTTTTATCATTTCCTTTGTTTTAATATCAGGCAGTTTTTTAAGCTGCAATCCACCAGCCAAAAATCCACATTCTGGCACTGAACCAAGGTTCACTGACCAAGAACATTATTTAAGCTTACGAGAGAAATTGGCAGATGAAGACACACTCATGTCCTTTGAGTCGGGAATAACATTAAATTACCTGGAACAATCGGTGGACAGAAAACTCGTCCGGCTGAGAAATGATATGATCGATAATTATTTGGCACAAAGCTTTTTCCCACCTTCCCGATATTTTTACAAATCCAAGGATCATATCGAACAAACCGGCTTATTCAAGTTGCTGGGTCGTATGCCCAAGGGAGGGATTATGCACTTGCATAGTTCGGCCTTGTGCGATTCATGGTGGATTGTCAACAAAGCAATGGAAACCCCCAATTGTTATGTCTATTGGGGCCCGGATAATGATCAATATATAAAGGGACAGTTACATTTTTACCTGCAAGGACAACAACCTGAAGGATTCGTTAAAACCAGTCAATTACAACAACAAGATCCACAATCCGAAAATAAATTATATGACCTTCTCACCTTTGACAATGATATAGGAAAAGATTCTGTTGACATTTGGCAGGAATTCGAAAATATCTTCCAACGGTTAAATGGCTTCACCTATTATCGTGAGATTTACCAGCCATATCACAAGGCAGCCTTTGATTCATTACTGGCCGATGGGGTGCAGCACGTGGAGATCCGGGCACGCCTAAGCGGCGGACTGTTGTATGATCTTGAACATCCGAAGGACTATTACAATTCGGATTCTTTGGTAATGGCCTTAAAAG
>JAPUIM010000484.1 GCA_027297025.1 Bacteroidota bacterium
GACCATTTAAGTTCTTATCAATTAATTGATGAAAATACCAATGGAAGCCCATTGGAAAATACCAATCCTCCGGGTAGATTTACTCAAATTTCTGGTTTGGCTGTTGACCAGAATGGATCACTTTGGATCACCAATCATTCAGCTGTAAACTCATTACATCAATTAACCATTGGTGGTACCTGGGAGTCCTATTCCTTCAACAATTTTCCGGGTCAATTTCCATTGGGAATAGAGATAGCTCAGAATGGAGACAAATGGCTAAGAATAGATCCAACAAGAGGAGGAGGAATTATAGTTTTTAATGAAATTACCAATCAGGAAAGATATTTAACCAGCATCCCCGGGCAAGGGGGTTTGCCCAGCAATAATGTAACAAGTTTAGTTGCTGACCTCACAGACCAAATATGGATTGGTACTGAGTTGGGAGTTGCTTTTTTTATCAATCCTTTTACCATTTTAGACAATCAAACGGTGGATGCAATTGTTCCGATATTTGACTCACGGTTGTTGTTGGAAGGTGAACTGATCACAGCCCTGGAAGTAGATGGCGGCAACCGTAAGTGGATAGGGACGACCAATGGAATTTGGCTGTTTGAGGATGCCGGTGAGGAATTGGTTTATAACTTTAGAGATGACAATAGTCCCTTATTGTCAAATAACATTATAGATATAGAAGTTGTGTCTGAAACAGGCGAAGTGTTTATAGCTACTGATAAAGGGATTGTCTCATTCAGGGCCGATGCTACAGAAGCAGATCCGAAGCATCAAAATGTCAAGGTATTCCCTAATCCCGTTCCTTTGGATTTCAATGGTTTGGTGGGAATTTCGGGATTGGCAAATGACGTGATTGTAAAAATCACTGATGTATCGGGTAAGTTAATTAAGGAAATACTTTCTGAGGGTGGGACCGCAGTATGGGATGCAGCAGATTACAATGGAAGGAAGGCAAAAGCTGGAATATACCTAATATTCAGTACTACCCCGGATGGACAGGAAACTTTTATTGGTAAAATGGCCGTGTTGAACTAGATGAAGTATAAAACCCGAGGCATAGTACTGAATTATATTAAATATGGAGATTCTTCAATCATTGTAAAAATATATACGGAAGCCTTTGGCATTCAAACCTATATTATAAATGGCATCCGTAAACCCAGGTCTAAGTGGAATATAGCTTACTTCCAAACTTTGACATTGCTTCACCTGATAGTGTACCATAAAAAAAATGGAGGAATAAATAGAATATCAGAGGTGAGTTATCTTGGACAATCCTCTATTCTGCCCTCGCAAGTGAAGAAAATAGCCATGGCCCTTTTTCTTTCTGAAGTGCTTAGCAAAAGCCTAAAGGAAGAAACCGAGAACAAAATACAATTTCAATTTTTGTACAGTTCAATTAAGATGTTTTATGATCTGGAAAGTGATTATGAGAGTTTCCATCTTCAGTTTCTGATGAAATTTTCAAAATACCTTGGTTTTGAGCCACATTCCGCCCAGGTTGTTATAAGTGAAATGGATGCATCACCTACTAATATTGTAGTCTCGAAGAGGGATCTGGAATTCATAGAAAATTTGAGGCTACTCCCCTATGATAATCCGCCCAAAATGAATAATCAAAACAGAAGGTCAGTTTTAAATGTGATCCTGGCTTTTTATTCATTGCACATGGGAACTTTTGGTCATTTCAAATCCCATCAAATTCTCAAAGAAGTATTAAATTAAGCTCCAGGAAAGAAGTAACAATATTTGTTTAAATTTGTTCTTGGCAAGAATTATATTAACAATCCTTTAAGAAACTCACAAAACTTTATATTATGGATAGGACTATAACCAAATTGGTGTTTATCATTTCAATGATAGCATCGTTTTCCTGCGGAACTAAACAAAAGGAAAGTGCCGATGAAAGTATCCCTCAAAAACCAACTGTCACCGAAGAATCAACTTCTGAAACTACGGATCAATACGTGTATTTTATTCAGCCTAAAGACCAAGACGTAGTTACCTCTCCGGTTTTTGTGGAGATGGGGGTCTCAGGAATGGAAGTGGAACCCAAAGGACCAATCAACACCAATAAGGGCCATCATCATATCATCATTAACGGCTCGTGGGTTGAAGAAGGAGTGATTATTCCAGCTAATGAAACCAACATTCACTACGGAGGAGGGCAAACCGATGCTCAATTGGAACTCGACCCAGGGGAATATACTTTAACTCTTCAATTTGGAGATGGGGTACATGCCTCGTACGGTGATAAGATGAGTGCTACGATTAAAATTACTGTACAATAGATTCTGACTAAATTTTGAGAATCACTGCTTGTTAATAGTGGTATAGGCAACATTGATTAATGCGGGTTAGATATTCTGTTTTCTTGAAGGATGTTTCTCTCTTGGCCGTAACTGCATTTGGAGGCCCCCAGGCACATATTTCGATGTTTTTTGACTTGTTTGTGAACAAGCGGAAATATCTGACCGAGGAGGAATTGATCGAACTTCATGCCCTCTGTCAGATCTTGCCGGGTCCGACCTCCACCCAAACTATCACCGCCATTGGATTTAGAATGGGAGGTCCTAACTTGGCTTATCTTACTTTGCTTATTTGGATCCTACCTGCATTTATAATTATGACCACTTCTGCTATCATCCTTTCGCATTTTCAGGAACGCAATATCTCCTTGGAATTTACCAAATTTATTCAACCCATGGCCGTTGCCTTTGTGGGTTTTGCCGCTTATAAAATCAGTTTTAAGGTAATTAATTCCAAAACAGGAATATTATTGCTACTCTTTTCCGCGGTGGTTTCCTATTCCGTAGGATCTCCTTATATTCTTCCCATATT
>JAPUIM010000485.1 GCA_027297025.1 Bacteroidota bacterium
AGTTGTTTTGGTTAAGGGCCGCGGTGGTTGATAACATTGAGGAGGCGTCAAGGCTTTTATCCATTTCCACTCATGTAATCACTGCTTCCCTGGATTCGCAAAATATTTTATCCAGGGAAAAGGAACAGTTGGCTTTGCCCCCCTTTACGGTTGAAAGGTCTGTGAGCAACATAGAAGGTATCCAATCTTTAGTCCAACCGATTGCAAGCTTTAACGGAATGCTAGAGGAAAAACCGGCAAAGTTTTATACCCGCATAGCAGAAAGATTAAAGCACAAGCAGAGAGCTATTACGGCCTGGGATTATGAAAGATTGATCCTGGAGCATTTTCCGGATGTCTACCAGGTTACTTGCTTTCCCAATATGACTAGCAGGAATCCCGATACACCGGGAAATGTCATGCTGGTGATCACCCCACGAGGCGACAAAGCGCCGAATCCAGTAGAACCCATGGCCAGCAACGAGTTGCTTTATGAGATCAAGGGATTTTTAAAGGATTATACCTCTACCTTTGTAAATTTTGAAGTGAGGAACCCCAGTTTTGAAAGGGTAAAGATCATTTGTTCAGTGAAATTTAATGTTGGGTACAGCTCCGGCTTTTATCTTCAGGAATTAAACAACCAGATCGTTCAATTTATTTCCGGGGATCCTCTCACCAATCAACGCTTAGACTTAGGGGGGAGGATCCATATATCCGATATATTGAGCTTTATGAGGACTTTCCCTTATATTGATTTCATTACCAAATTTTCTATGTTGCAAACTGCCATGGACATAAGAGGGAACTACGTACTTATTGATACCGCCCATGAGGGAATGGAAAAAGATTTTCTTGTGGCCTCCAAATCTTATGCTGTTTTAGTACCGGCTACCAACCACCAGTTCAATATACTTGACGAAAGGCAGGATGAGATGCCCGAACAATCCGGTTTTGCTGACTTGGAGATTGGATCGGATTTTATCATTGATTGATTTGAAAAAGTGAATGACCAATGCCATTACAAAATAGAGAGACGTTAAAAAAATTTTTCAAAAAAGGGGTTAAACCTTCCGAAAGCCACTTTCACGATCTTATCGACTCTTCCATTAACAAAGTAGACGATGGAATGTCTAAAACTTTAGATGAGGGCTTGATGCTCTCCCCTATTGGCACCTCGAAAAAATTAATCAGTTTTTTTAAGAGCATAGAAGTAAAAAGTCCGGCCTGGTCATTGGAGATTGACCCTGGAGATTCCACCCTTAATTTTAACAATCACCGGGGAGAAAGCATTTTGTCTCTAATGGATGATGGCAAAGTAGGCATCAACAATCCCAAACCGGATTACGAACTGGATGTCCAGGGAATAGTAGGTATGGTTGGCCGGATTGGCACATTTAAGACCGGTAAGGTCCTGGGAGATGGACAGTGGCACAAGGCTATTGAAAACCTGAACGGATGTCATATTTTAGAGATCTGTGCGGGAATCGGAAAGAAAAAAACCGGAAAATATGGATTGGTACATGCCTTTGCCTTAAGCACCTTTGGAAAATCAAAAAGTAAGATCCAGATAAATATGGCTTATTATGGAGTGCGTTGTAACCAAATCCAACTCCGATGGACCGGTGATACTTACAATTACAACCTGGAAATGCGTACCAGATGCAGTTATGGGGGCGACTACTATATAAAATATTATGCTTCAAACTTATGGATCGATCATTTTATGGATTACAGTATGGAGGAATAACCTCTGGAAAGAATAGAAAATTATGAAAAAATGAAAAATGTAACATTCACAGTAACGGTAAAAGAAGCCAATATGATTTTCAAAGCTTTATCAAAATTTCCATTTGAGGAGGTTTTTGAATTGATCGGAAAACTCAATGAACAATCAAATCAACAGCTTCAAACTCCATCAACTCAAAATAATCATGGCGGAGAGGAAGAAGGGTTTAAACTAAATAAGCCGGTGGGTAAAGCCAACTAAACTGTCTATGGAAGAACCACTGTTTATCGATGATAGTCAGGTCAAGAAACAGGCGACGGATTTTGATTATTTGCGTGCTGAAGGGGTCCGGTTGATCCAACAATTAGCCGGTGATTCCTGGACTGATTATAATGAGCACGATCCAGGGGTTACCATACTGGAACAATTCTGCTACACCTTTACCGAACTGGCATATCGTACTGATTTCGATATCCAAGACCTTCTTTACGATGATAGGCCGGAAGAAAAGAGCAGAGTGCTCATCCAGGCCAATGAATTATTCCCCTGCAACCCGCTTACCGTCAGCGATTACAGGAAGCTATTGTTGGACTCAATCTTTGAAATTAAAAATGTATGGTTGTTTCCTATGGGTAAGGAAACTTCAATGAATGGCCTCTACCGGATTGCCCTGGAATTGCAAGAGGAAATCAAGGATGAAAAGTCCAAAAAGGAAGTTCTTAAAAATGTAAAAAACGTATTTTGCCTCCATAGAAATATTGGGGAAGATATAGAACAAGTCTCTGTATTGGAACCAGTGGGGGTTTCGATTAAAGCTGAAATCGAAATTGATGGTAAGGAAAGCCTGGAAGCCATACTGGCCAACATATTTTTGTTAGTAGACCAACATTTGTCCCCTGAGATCAAGGTCTACTCTTTAGAAGAATTGTTGGAAGAGGGACTGGAATTAAACGAGATCTTCGAAGGTCCCTACCTAAAACACGGATTTATTAAGACCAGTGAACTGCCACTTAAGGCCAGCAAAATCCTCATTCCCGAGATCACCAAGATTATTATGGGGGTGCCTGGTGTGGCTAAGGTCAAAGACATTTCCCTTCAAATAGGTGACACGGTTTTTAAAAATCAGGTAGATATTGAGGAGGGAAAACTCCCCCGATTAATGACTGATATCCCCGCGAGGGGTACTGAGTTGCCTATCAAGTTTAGCCGGGGTTCGGTCCAATACCGAAGTGTAGATCCTAAGCAGGTAAAACGTATTTTGAGTGAGCTACAGGCGGCTACCACCCGCATTTTTCGAAAGGAACAAGACAATATTGAACCTCCAAAAGGCAAGAAACTGGAACTGGAAAAATATTATTCTGTTCAAAATCATTTTCCC
>JAPUIM010000486.1 GCA_027297025.1 Bacteroidota bacterium
CTGCACCACGATCTATGCCAGGTGATAAACTGTCAATTCTATAGTCGTAAAGCTCTGGTTCAACAAATCGGGGATCCTGGTTGATGATGTTATTGTTAATATCCAACTCACTGATACCGGTTTTAATAATATTAAATCCGGCAGTAAAGAATATATTGGATCCCCCTTCATTGTTGAGCAATAATTCTTCCTCTTCACTTCCCCAGATAATGGAATTGAATAATTCCACCGATATATCCTCTGACAAAACAGTATTATCTGCCAATATCACATTATCTGTAAAAGCCGCCACCGGATTTTCACGGAAAAATTGAAAAGGAAAATTGGCAAAAGTGCAATGCTCATAGATATAATTGCCTCCGGCAAAGTTTCCGACCACAAACTCCCCGCAATTGTTGACCAAAACATTATAGGCATATAGATCAGAGGTGAAAGCCAGTATTCCAGTACTAAGAATATTTTCAATGATGGTATTGCTTAAAACCAGATCGGGAATGGTGTCGTTATCAGGGGCCCCCAGTCTTACACCAACTTCGGCATTCCTGATCACCGCATAATCAATGCGGTTGTCCTTGGTTCCTTCCAAAAATATAATACCTCCCCACTGCCCGGGAGCATTTTCAAAGGGCTCTTCCAATCTATCATTTCTAAACCACACCCTCTCAGCAGAATCCCCTTCAACAATTAAAGTTCCACCCACGAAAATGAAAGAGCCCGGGCCAGAAAATATTTGTGCGCCCTTCTCAATGGTAAGTTGACACAAAGAATCGATAAGGATAGAATTGGTAATTACATAGGGACGGTCTGCTGTCCAGGTGATATCACAGGTCAATATTGAATCATTGAAAAAATTAGCGTCTTGACCCCAGGCTACCAATGTTACATCTTGCTGATTTCCATTGGTAAGGAATTCGATGGAATCCCTGACTAAGAATGGCAAATTCTGATCACCCGGATCAATTGTGACTTCCACAAGGATAAGCAAACTATCTTTTCCCAAGAGTAACTGATCATTAAAATCTTTTCCATCCAAACCTCTAACTGTAAGAGTATATGGAGAATTGGAGCCCCCGGCTACTTCAATCCTCTCGATATTGACAGCGTTATCATTATTGTTAAAAACCATCAAACGTTTGGTGGTGCTTCCTATACTGGAAAAAACTGTATCGAATAAAACCGTATCACTGGAAAAGCTCAACCTAATCCCGGGATCAGTAGAGATCATCTCATCCTCTGGCTCACAACCAATCATACCCGCCAATAATAAGGACCAGACAAGGCTCAGGATGGGTAGGTATTGACCTAAATATTTCAAAAAATAAAGATTTAGGACTGGGTACCTTCTGTTAATCTTTCTGCATTATCGGCTATGCGCAGCTGTTCAATAAAGTCGTCAATTTCACCATCCATCACGGTAGTTAGATTGTGAACTGAATAGCCGATACGATGATCCGTAACCCGGCCCTGGGGATAATTGTAAGTACGGATCTTGTCAGAACGGTCGCCACTGCCCACCATTAATTTTCTTTGGGCTCCCACTTCTTGGTTGTGCTTTTCCAATTCAATATCATAAAGCCTTGAACGGAGCACTTTCAAGGCTTTTTCGAAGTTCTTTAATTGAGATTTTTCATCTTGGCATGAAACCACCAATCCGGTGGGAATGTGTGTCAATCTTACCGCTGAGTATGTGGTGTTAACAGATTGTCCACCCGGACCCGATGAACAAAAGGTGTCTTTTCTAATATCATTCATATCAACCTCCACTTCCACCTCATCCATTTCCGGCAAAACGGCAACACTGGCTGCGGATGTATGTACCCTTCCCTGGGTTTCGGTGGTGGGAACACGCTGCACCCGGTGCACACCCGATTCAAACTTCATCATAGCATAGACATCCTCCCCGGAAATAGTACTTATAATTTCTTTATATCCTCCGGAAGAACTTTCGGCAAGATCCAGTATGTTCAACTTCCAACCTTTTTTTTCAGCAAAACGTTGGTACATGCGAAAAAGATCTCCGGCAAATATCCCGGCTTCATCGCCCCCAGTGCCCGCACGGATCTCTAAAATCACATTCTTACTGTCATTGGGATCTTTGGGGATAAGCAATTGTTTGAGCAATTCTTCATGGGATTCCTTCTGGGGATTTAGCTCTTCTAGTTCCATTTTGGCCATTTCCCTAAATTCCGGATCTTTCTCGGTCTCTAAAAGAGACTTAGCACTTTCAATGTCATCCAGGGTCTTTTTATATTCAAGGTATTTCTTTACAATTTTCTCCAGATCCTTATACTCTTTTCCTAAAGTGGAGTACCGTTTCATGTCATGCATCACTTCAGGGTGAACCAGTAATTTCCCTACTTCCTCAAATCGTTGCTTTATGGCTTCTAGTTTATCGATCATACTCTGTGAATTGCAATACAAAAATAGTAAAGGGGATGGCAAAATACCATTTGCCGGGTAATATCACAAAATCCATGTTTTCAGCATTAATGGTTTATTCAAAACATTAGAACCGCTAACTTTGATTGATCTATGACTTAGAAAATGCGGAAATATTTATGCTTTGGTATTGGGCTGATGCTATTTATGGCTTGTAACCTAGGAAGGGACAAGATTCCTATAACTCCTGAGTTAAAAAAAGAAATGGAAAACCGGCAAATAAAAAAATTGAGTGAAGCCCAAATCTTTGCCAAGGCAATCGATCTAGGACGACAGATTGCCGATGATTCACAGAAGACATTGGCAGTCAATTTGAAATCTGCCATTTCCACTAAAGGCATCTCAGAGGCAATCCAGTTTTGTAATGTAGCTGCCATGCCTTTGGTCGACAGCCTATCCCTTCAATACCAAGCCACAATAAGAAGGGTAAGTTTTAGGGTTCGAAATCCAAAAAACCAACCTGATTCCCTGGAAAAAGAAATATTGGAAGCTTACCAGGCTAATCTGGAAAAAATGTTACCCCCGCAACCCAATGTACAACAAATAGATGATCAATACTTATTGTATACACAGCCCATACTACTCAATAATCCACTATGTCTCCAATGTCATGGTCAAGTAGGGAATGAAATAAAAAAAGAAGATTACGATCTATTAAAAAAGCTTTATCCGCAAGACAGTGCCATCAATCATCAAACTGGAGATCTACGAGGAATGTGGAGCATTAAACTTTCAAAGAAGGCAATAATCAATTCAATGTAGCTTGATCATAAACTTATAATTCAATTTTAATCCTAACCATAAACTTACATGCCTG
This sequence comes from Bacteroidota bacterium, assembly GCA_027297025.1. Lineage (GTDB taxonomy): Bacteria > Bacteroidota > Bacteroidia > Cytophagales > Cyclobacteriaceae > JAPUIM01. The sequence goes on from JAPUIM010000486.1 coordinate 3,257, forward strand.
AGTTACCCGAAGTTGCTGCTTTTAAGAAATACTTTGACGGCACTTCCTTGAAAAAGAAAATTTTAGACTTGGAAATAAAGGATTCCAGAATTCTAAAAGTGCCAAGTGAAAACTTTACCGACACCATAAAAGGTCAATCATTTGGTTCATCACAAAGAATTGGAAAATACTTTTTTGCAAACCTTTCCCAAACTGGGGTAGTGGTATTTCATTTTGGCATGACCGGGTCATTTCACTACTACAAAGATCCCGAAGACCAACCAAAGTACGCGCAAGTAATATTTGCCTTTGACAATAGTTTTAAATTGGCTTATATAAGCCGGCGTAAGCTGGGATGGCTGGACATTGCTGATTCGGTACAGGAATATGTGCAAAAAATAAAACTGGGAGAAGACGCATTGAGTATCGGATTTGAGGATTTTTATAGCAAGATCATCCGAGGGAAATCGTTTATTAAACCACGTCTGATGGACCAAAAATTAATGGCAGGAG
>JAPUIM010000487.1 GCA_027297025.1 Bacteroidota bacterium
AGTAAGGGCCACCAGTCCCGCGTTGTGAATGGCGGTCAATAAAAATCCACAAGCCAGACCTACCGATTCATTTACATAATAATTGTTTTTTTTGTTTCCCTGTTCATCGATTTCATAAACCCTTTTAAACACCACGATCAGGTAGGGTGCGATCTCCAAAAAGGGTTTGTGCCAATCGGTACCCAAAGGTTGCAGGTCTTTAAGCCACTCCGGGCTCATACGGCCGTGGTAGCTTTCGTATTCCTCTTGTTCAGCAGCTTCTTTTATTTTGGATTTTATCTGGGGGTCAGAGATTACACAAAAGGTCCACGGTTGTTTATGGGCGCCGGAGGGTGCGGTTGAAGCAGATAAGATCAAATGATCAATGATTTTTTTTGGAATGGGTTTATTGGAAAAATCCCTTACCGTTCTGCGGCTATCCAGCCATTCATAATAGGAATGACTTCGGGAAATGACCTCATCCGGTGAATAAGTTTCCCTGATGTATTGAATGTATTGGTGGCCACCAATTAATTTTTTTGTAGGTCCGGTCATAATTGTTTCTGATTTGTCCATAGAAGCAAAATATCCATAATTTTGATTAATATAAGAATATTCAGCAGTACAACATGAAAAATGTTCTTTACTACTTCATCCTAATGTTGCTGGGGTGTACGGGGGGTGTGGACCAAGCAAAAAAGCAATTTTTTCTGAGGGGCACAGAGCAATTGAATTTAAGGGAATACAAACAAGCCATTTATTTTTTTAGTGAAGCGTTGGTCAAAGATTCAATGTACGCGGTTGCTTATAATAATAGAGGAATCGCTTATTATGAATTAAACGAATACCGGAGGGCATTAAACGATTACAACCGAGCATTGGAAATAGAGCCCGATTTTGCCGATGCATTGTATAACCGATCCAATACCTTCTTTGCTCTAAAAAAATATCGAAGAAGTTTGCAAGACCTAAAAAGGATAAAGCTTACCTATTCAGATTCCGCCTACGTGTATTTTGCTGAAGGTTTGGTGAAGTCAGAATTAAAGGATTATGATGGAGCCCTGATAGCGTTTGACCGGGCTATAAAACTTGAGTCCGAGAATCCGGAAACCTATATAAATCGCGGAACCACTAAATATTACCTTCAAGACCTTGAAGCTGCCAAAATGGACTTACTTGCAGCTTTGGCCATTGATCCTTCGCAAGCCAATGCCTATAACCTGCGGGCTTTGATAGAGGTGGAATTAGGCAATAATATTGAAGCTTTGAATCAGATTAACCAGGCCCTGTCTATTTCCAGGAGCCAGCCATTTTTCCTCAATAACCGAGGATTTATTTATCTAAAAATGTCGGATCTTGAACAGGCAGAGAGAGATATCAATCAAAGCATTATCATTGACCCTGAGAATCCATGGGCTTATCGAAACAAAGGCATATTTTACCTGGAAAAGGGATTGTTGTCTGATGCTAAGAGACTATTTTACCAAACGAAAACCATGGATCCTTCGGTGAAACTGCTTGAATTTTATTTAGGGCAGACCCATCTACTGGCACAAAACATTGATTCCGCTTGCTGGTATTGGAAAATATCTAATCTAAAAAAAGAGGCCGCTGGTATGGAAGCCTTTGAACGACACTGTCAACAGGGATAGGATGCTTACTGCTTACCAAATTTCTCATTCATTTTCTTTCTAAAGAATGGTAAATTTGATTGGAAAGAAGCATTTTGTTGAGGGGTAAGGATATCTTTGAGTTGTTCATCCCTGGTATCGCTGTACTCTTTCAAAGCACTAAAGGGCTCGTTGTTGGCTTTCGCCTCATCCATGTTTTGCAACATTTCCAAATTGACAGCATTGACATTTTCCAGCTGATCGTCTTTCAGGTCCAACTTATCTTTCATCAGTACCTCGGTAAGGTACTTGGCCCTTTCTTCAGGGGTGGCCTTGCTTTGAGCCTTAACAATTCCTGTTAAAATCACCAGGAATACTATCAGGATGGATAATTTTGATTTCATTATTAATTCGTTTTGATTGAAATTATAACTAATTGATTAGATGTCAAAAATGATGCCGAACAATTTTTTGTCAGGATCACTTAATTTAATTTATTTATAAAGTAAAATAACAGTTGGAGGCACAAAAAAGAGGAGGACGGTTTATGAAAAAGGTTAGGTGGAAATCATCAACCAAGATATTGATTATGGAAGCTAATGGCTAGTATGTTCGAAAACTTTATTGAAAGATTAGAAAAAAGATTGTCCTCTCCTCTTCCCGGGAAACTTTCCCAGCAGAAAATGGCGCCAACCCCGAGAGGACCAAGTCGAATTTTTGATTGGGGAAAGCAAAAACCTAGTCCGGGAGGTGTGTTAATTCTATTTTACCCAAATGATGAAAATATTTATTTTCCTCTTATTCAACGCCCCCATTATGGGGGAATCCATAGCGGTCAGATAAGTTTACCTGGTGGGAAGGAGGAAAATCACGATCAGTCATTAGTTGAAACCGCTTTAAGGGAAGCAGAAGAGGAAGTGGGTATTATTAGTAAAGAGGTAAAGGT
>JAPUIM010000488.1 GCA_027297025.1 Bacteroidota bacterium
GAAGGATTATCTGAAAATGGAAATCATCCATTGCAGGAGGCTTGGATTGAACATGATGTGCCTCAGTGTGGTTATTGCCAGGCTGGACAAATTATGAACGCAGCCTCTCTGTTGAACAATAATCCAAATCCAAGTGATGAAGAAATTGCATCAGCAATGAACGGAAATATATGTCGCTGTGGAACCTACATCAGAATCAAAGCAGCCATAAAAACTGCTGCGAGCACAAGTTAATGACCTATTTAATGTTATTAGTAATATCCTAAAGAAACACAACAATGACACTTATCCAGACACAATATAACCGAAGATCATTTTTAAAAGTTTCCACTGCCGCCAGCGGCGGAATGGTACTTGGATTCAACTGGTTGGCTTCCTGCACTCCGTCCATGGAAACACTCTCTGAGATACCTGAGGAATGGTTTAACATCAATGCTTTCATTAAGATTGGTGATAACGGAATTGTAACCATTTATTCTCCAAACCCCGAAATTGGGCAAAACATAAAAACTTCTATGCCAATGATTGTGGCGGAGGAACTGGACGTCGATTGGAACGATGTTACTGTGGAGCAAGCAGGTTTGGATACCCAAAAATACGTTCGGCAGTTAGCCGGAGGAAGCCAATCTATTCGACAAGGTTGGCAAAGCCTGCGAATGGCAGGAGCTACTGCCCGTCGGATGCTTTTGGAAGCAGCGGCTAAGCAGTGGCAAGTTCCTGTTGAGGAATTATCTACCGATGCTGGGGTCATAAAGCACCAGAGTAGCGGTAAGTCCATTGGTTATGGAGAGATAGCATCCGCAGCCGCATCCATTACGGTTCCTGCTGAAGTAGAGCTGAAAGATCCTAAGGATTTCAAAATCATTGGAACCCGCAGAAAAAATGTTGATGGCCCTAAAATAGTAAAAGGGGAGCCGTTATTTGGACTGGATTATGACCGGCCGGGTATGCTCATTGCCATGATAGTGCATCCACCTGTTTTTGGAATGAAATTGAAGTCGGTGGATGGAGCCAAGGCCAAAACCATGCCCGGGATCAAAGATGTTATCACCATCAATACAGCTCCCGAAGAAAAACAGTGGTCCGATACCAATGCTTTCACAGAGCTGGTAGCTGTGGTTGGCAATTCCACCTGGGAGGTGATGAAGGCCAAAAAGGCCTTGGATATCCAATGGGAGACTGAAACTCCTCCCGAAAGCAGTGGCGGTCATGAGAAAGCATTGAAAGATGGAATAGGTGGCAAGCCCGATGAAATTGCCAGGAAAGACGGCAATCCCCAAAAGGCCTTTGAAAATGCAGCACAGGTTATCGAACGGACCTATAAGGCCCCCTTCCTGGCTCACAATCCTTTGGAACCCATGAATTTTTTCGCTGACGTTAAAGTGGATCGGGCAGAGTTGGTGGGCCCTGTCCAAACACCAGAATTTTTGAGCAAAACAGTTGCTGATGTACTAGGCCTCCCCGAAGATAAAATATCCATTATGCTGACCCGCATGGGTGGCGGGTTTGGTCGTCGTCTTTATGGGCATTTCGGAGTCGAAGCGGCAGTAATATCTCAAAAGATGAAGGCCCCGGTTAAACTTATTTATACTCGTGAGGATGATATGACCCAGGGCACTTATCGGCCAGCTTATCGAGTGGTCTACCGGGCAGCCCTGGATAAAAATAACAATCTAACAGCATTTCAAATTAGGGGAGCCGGCATACATGGAAGCCCGGTTTTCGCAAATCGCTACCCTGCGGGTACTGTTGACAATTATTTGGTCGAAAATGTGGGGATTGATTCCAATATTTCAACCGGAGCCTGGAGAGCGCCCCGGTCTAACTTTATTGCAGGTGCAGAGCAATCGTTTTTGGATGAAGTAGCTGAGGCAGCCGGCAAAGACCCTATCGATTTCAGACTGGAGTTGTTTGATCGCGTTATGAAAGCTCCAGTGGGTGAGGAGAATGACTATGATCCGGCCCGCTATGCAGGGGTCCTGCAACTGGTTAAAGAAAAATCAAATTGGGGTATGGAAATGCCGGGGGTTTATCGCGGGGTCTCGGCATACTACTGTCATAATTCCTATGTAGCCCAGGTAGTTGATGTGGTAAAGGAGAATGGCAAAGCCAAAGTGAAGAAAGTATGGTGCGCAATTGATTGTGGCATTGTGGTTAATCTGGAGGGTGCCTTGAACCAAATTGAAGGAGGTATCATTGACGGAATTGGCCATGCTATGTACAGTGGATTAACTTTTGAAGATGGCAAACCTGAACAAAATAATTTCAATAATTACCGGTTAATTCGCCATATGGAGGCTCCTACCGAGGTCGAGACCTTTTTTGTTGACAATGGAATCGATCCAACCGGTTTAGGGGAACCGTCTTTACCGCCAATTTCGGCGGCACTTGCCAACGCAATGTACAAAGCAACCGGTGAACGATGGTACAACCAGCCGTTCATGTACGCTGAAAAGGAACTGGTTCTGGGTTAATCAAAATAGGTAGCCTGGTAGAAAACTCGGAACCACTTCTGTATTGGGAAGACTGGTTCAGTGCGCATTGTATGACAATTTCACAAATTCTAATAACTAATTTGGTTTCAAAGATACATTCAGACCCTGTTGAATTTGCATTTTTCTGAAGGTTGAATATTCTAAATCTTTGGAACTATATAAAAAGCAGTAGGTACCGATTCCCATGGAATGAGAACCCGGCCTATTCATTTTAGTTCGTACACCAATTGGTTGGTTGGCCCCCTTTTTTTTCTCGTCTGGGTTGATCTCCATGCACAGGAATTTGAAGGAAGAAAAGAGATTCAGGCTCATCCGATTTCTGGTGTAGAACACATTATCCTGGATGGCAAAATTGATGAGCCTTTTTGGTTAGATATTCCTCCAAGTGGGGATTTCCTGATGCAGGAACCTAACGAAGGAGGAAAACCTACCGAGCGGACTGAAATCCGGATTGGTTTTGACCGGGAAAACCTATACATAGGAGTTATCCTTTGGGACAGTGATCCTGCAGGCATAAAGGCTTTTCAGAAAAAACGGGATGCGGAAATTGAGACAGATGACCGCTTTCGCTGGATATTGGATACTTTTTTGGATCAGAGAAATGCATATTTTTTCGAAATCAATCCGGCAGCACTCTGGAGGGATGGTCTGATTAGTACCGGTCAAGGCACCACCCTCAATACCAATTGGGATGGCATCTGGAGAGTCTGGACCCATATCGGTGACTTTGGGTGGTCAGCTGAAATTAAGATACCCTTCAGGACCTTAAATTTTGATCCTGACATTGATCAATGGGGCATTAATTTCCAAAGAACCATTCGAAGGAAAAATGAAGAATTATTGTGGACTGGTCATCGGAGGAACCAAGGTATTTTGAGGCCTCAGAATGCTGGTCTATTGACCCACTTGAGTGATATTTCCCAGGGCCTGGGGCTTGAAGTAATACCATACGGAATTGTACAAAACAAAAAAGTAAATGAAGAAAATGGATTTGAAACTTCCACCAAAGTGGATGGAGGTTTCGACCTTAATTATAATATCACTCCCAGTTTAAAGGCCTCATTTACATTGAATACTGATTTTGCAGAGACCGAAGTGGATGAAAGACAAATTAACCTAACCCGTTTTCCCTTGTTATTTCCTGAAAAAAGAGATTTTTTCCTGGAAGGAGCGGGCATTTACGAATTTGCTCCCCTGAGCGGCCAACGTCCTTATTTTAGCAGGAAAATCGGGTTGGTTGAAGGTGTTCCCATTCCAATCACCTATGGGATCCGTCTACTGGGCAATATCGGTGCTTTTAAAATGGCACTGCTTCAGGTGCGAACCGGAAAAAAAGACAGCTTGAATCCTGAGGATTTTTCTGTAGCCCGCGTGGTAAAAAATATCTGGAAGGAAAGTTCACTAGGAGTTACTTATACCCGCAGGTCGACCAAGGACGGTGAAGATCTGGCGGTTCCGCTACAGGACCGACATACCATTGGCGCAGACCTGGGCTTAAACACCTCTAATTTCCGGGGTGACAAGAATTTTCAATTCCAGGCCTTCTTTGTTTATCATAACAGCCCTTTCCCCGAGGAAGATACAACCGGATTTTGGGATCGGTCGTCGAGAGGAATACGGTTCAATTTTCCCAATCAACCCTGGTCAGCCCATGTTTCATATCGGGAATTTGGCCTAGAATTCGATCCGGCAGTGGGATTTCATCGGAGAAATGCCTTTCGGAGGCTGCAACCCCAGATTGCTTTTTCTCCCCTATTTGAAAAAAGCGATGTGATCAGGGAAGTGAGCTGGGGAATTCGGTTTGAACATCTGATGGATTTGGATCTTGAACTGCTGACCCAACAACTAAGGTTCTCTCTGGGTGAGATCCGGTTTGAAACGGGGGACCGAATTGAATTTGATGTAAGGAGAAATTTTGAACGATTGCAGGAAGATTTTGACATCAAAAGAGACGGAACAATTATAATTCCAGTAGATGAATATGTAACCTGGTCAACCGAAATAGAGATTGAAACCGCTTCCTACCGGAGAATTTCTGGTTCTTTTGAAATTGAAACCGGTGAATTCTGGTCTGGTAACCAAACACGATACCAGGTAGGGTTGACATTGCGGCCCCTCTCCGGGATCAATTTGTCTACCGAATATATTTACACTAAAGTTGACTTAAAGGAAGGGAAATTCAATACCAACCTGGTTCGATTCAATGGGAGCTTTGACTTTACACCATCCATTTCCTTCACTACCAATATCCAGTTTGATAACCTCAGCGAATTGTTGGGAATCAACAACCGCTTTAGATGGATCGTCACTCCCGGTTCAGATATTTTTCTGGTCTATAATCACAATTGGTTGAATGAGCCCAATGAATTGGTCACTTTAGAGAGAATCGCCACCTTAAAGATCACTTATACCCACCGGTTTTAAAGATTACTAACACTATAAATTTAATGTTCCTCCTCCAACTCAGGGTGGATACGAAGAACATCACCGGCTCTTGGCTTGTCCTTTAATTCTTTGGCTATCCTGGGTATTGCAGATAGATAGATCCCTACACTCTGGGCATGAAATTGGGGATACAGATCGGTGAGGGTTTTCCAATCCCAGGCTCCCAACCCCTCGGCCGGATTCACAATACCCACAATACACGCGTAGTTCATACCTAGCTGACGGGCATAGGCCATCTCGGTAGCCACAGTCATGGTTACCAAGTCACAGCCGGCATTTTTCATCATGCGGATTTCAGCAGCTGTCTCAAATCTTCCACCCGCAGCCTGAGCAATCACTCCCTGGTCAAATACTTTCGAATCCGGTGCCGCTTTTTGGGTTTCTTCCACTAAAATGAGATGCAGATCGGGATCATCTGCCGGTAACATACGAGGCATGATGAAGTTAGCCTGCTGGCCCATTATCTGTTTGGCTATTGACCTGGGACGAGTGTTGTTCCAATCGATCAGGTCATGCGGTATTACCCAATCACCGGGACTAAACTCGGAATTGATAGCTCCCGCGGTTGCACCACCCAATACTTCTTTAATTCCCAATTGATGCAAGGCACTCCAGGTTCTCAGCAAAGTTTGTGTATTGGTAGCCAATTCTGAGGTGTCACTCACCGGCACACTACCATGTAAGGGAATATGATAGAAGGCAACCCCTTCTACTTCACCATAATAGATCTGTGGTGAGGCGCCAAATGGTGTCTGAAAGGTAAAGTTGCCTTTTATGTGGGGATCACGGGTGAGTGCATTGGCGATATTGGTACCGCTGAGTA
>JAPUIM010000489.1 GCA_027297025.1 Bacteroidota bacterium
GCGTTAGAGAGACATCACGGGACCTGATTGACTCATTTTTATCATCATTGGTCGGCTTTTCAACAATTTTATGTGAAAAAATAAAACCTGAAATGGCCATCCCAATCCAAACCAGTGCTCCCGGGTTTAAAAATGGAATGAATTCAACGCCGAACCATCTGACCCATTCAACTTCCCAGGCCACAGAATACCAATAGATCAATACCAGGAACCATAAAACCAGGCTTATGTTCCGCCCAATTTGAATCGATGTTACTGTTCCTGTGATGAAAATAACCAGGATCAACATCAACCAAATAGAGGCATTTATTACGTAATGCATACCACCCTGATTAAAATAACTGGCCAGATCGCTGCTGGCAATGGCTATCAAAACGATGCCGAGAATAAAATATATTGCAGGTGGAATGGAGGAACCTTTTGCCTTGGCGTAAATGAATGCTGAAGAGAATAGATATAATAATGCAACAAATAGGGTCGGTAAAGCATAGGGTACCGAAAAAGTATTTAGAATAAATATTGACCAGAAAATGAAATTTATGGCGTTGATTAACCCCAGGTATAGATTTAGTCCTTCAAAATTATTGGATTCATAAACTGAAGCCAGCATCAACCCGAAGAAATACACGACAAATAGTGTACTGACATAAAATATAGGTTCTTTCCAATCCAAAGGATCAAAGTAGATATAATAAGTAATGTAGATAATTGCCGTAACCACAAATGATATTATTCTCAACTCGGGCCAATTTTTGATTACACTGAGATACAACGCAACAGCATTAAGAATAAAGACATATAAAAACAGGATAAATACCTGCTCTTCCGGAGCTTTTAAAACCAAAGGGGAGATGAGCCCGCCTAAAATGCTTATCAACACCAATTTTCTCATGTCATATTTGAGACCAATAAAGGTTATAAGACTGGAGAATGACAGGGTGGAAATAAATAACGCATTGGTAGACCAGAGGATTTCCTTTGAAAAACTGGCATAGGCCAATGTGGCATAAACTATAGAACTTCCCAATCCAGCCAGCAATTCGGCCGAAAGATTGGATTTTTTCTTATACTGTACATATCCATAATACAAGCCGGTAGCACCGGCTATCATACCGATGGCGACCCTGGCTGCTGGTGGTAACCAACCCTCTTCGATAGCCAGTTTAAAAAAATACAGAAATGCGGTAAAAAGGAATGTTCCTCCCAGGAGGTTGAGCCAGTGTTTCTCGATAAATTTATTCATAATCAAGTAATTTTGTGAAGTGATACGGTAAAGCTATTAGATGTGATCATCAAATGGAGACTCACTTTTGGCCCAACCTGACTTTTACATTTTATTCAATGTGACTATATTTCCAGGAAATTGGCGGTTTTTGAATTGAAAAACTGACTTTTAAAAAAAATGGATCTTCTAAAATCAATAGTAGAAAGCCTATCAGGATCACAGCAAAAAGATTTTCGCAAATTTATTCAGAGCCAAAAGAAATTGAGCAACCGCAAGGACTTGGAATTGTTTGATTTACTCGCTCAAGCAATTTCAAATAGTAATCCAGGCACTATTCTTTATAATAAATCAAATCAAAATGCCTACCACGCAGTAAGAAGAAGACTTACCCAAAAACTGGGAGATTTCCTGGTGTTAAAAAGACTGGATGAAGATATCACTTCAAGCAGTAGTGTAATGGGAATGATTTCAATGGCCAGGTATTTTATTGAACAAAGTGCTGATGAATTGGCCTGGCATTACATTAATAAAGCTGAATCTAAAGCCGGGGAAACAGATCAATTTGATCTATTAAACACAATTTATCTTTTCCAGATTGAGCATGCATATTCGCCATTTGCAAGTGATCTCAATGAGATTATTAAAAGAATGACAGAAAACAAGAAAGTGTTGGATGAGGATGAAAGAACCACTATTGCATGTGGGCTGATTAGAAAGGAACTTCAGAAGATCATAATTGAAGGCAAAGATGTTGATTTTGAGAGCGTAATTCAAATCGCATTAACTACTTATAACCTCGCCAATACTATAATCGAGCGACCAAAAGTGTTGTACAGCATATTGTCAATTACCCGAAGTTCAATTCTTGCAAAAAAAAGATTTCTATTCCTTCGAGCCTTATATCATTCAACATTTTGAAAAAGCCAAAAATCAATATGGATTCAGCCGAAATGATCACTTCTATAAGATTAGTATCCTTTATATGATAGCTCATGTACTTTACAGGAACAGGAAATTCGAAAGTGCTGAAGAATATTTAGTTGAGCTTAATAAGGGGATGCAAGATCACAAAGGAAGTCATCTTAAGCTCTTTCATTCAAAATATATTCTCCTTTTAGCTGCAGTAAAATGTTACCAGGGCCATCTAAATCAGGCCGTATTAATCCTGGAAGAAAGCCATGCCAATGAAGCAGCTCTTTTTACAGCTCATGATAAAATTAAACTCTTAATCAATCTCTCTATTTATTATTTTCAAAAAGAAGAACATCGAAAAGCTTTTAGAACCGCTAATTCAATTGGTCATACTGACAAATGGTATGAAAAGAATCTTGGTAAAGAATGGGTTTTTAAAAAGAACCTGATGGAAATTCTGCTTCAAATAGAAGCAGGAAATGACGATATCGCATTGAGTCGCATTCGGTGGTTTGAAAAAACCTATGGAGCGCTATTTACTCAACCTCTGTATTCTCGTGCTAAGATTTTCCTTCATTTAATCAAAATCATGATCAAAGACCCGGAAAAGTTCAAATCTCAAGAGACGAAAGATCAAATAGAACAAAACCTCACCGTGATCCCGGAAGAACAAGAAGATCTGCAAGCCATGGCTTTTTATGCCTGGCTTAAATCCAAAGTGTTAAAAAGTAACTACTACGAAGTGCTTCTGAACACCGTAAAACCAGAGGTTATTAGGTGATGTTTTTCTGGTAAGTCGCAGATCCATTTCTATTTTTTAACAATACTTTCAACTCTGCTGCCAGATCAGGTTTATTTCAATATTTATTTTATATTTAAGATTAGATCACAACTGAATACATCAGAACATGAGCAGTCATTCCTGGCATCAACATTATCCTGAAAACGTCCCAAAAGAGATTGATCCTGATAAATACCCATCAATTGTAAGCCTTTTGGAGGAGATATTTGAGAAGTATGCGGATCTCCCGGCTTTCAAGAACATGGACAAAACCCTTAGTTACAGGCAGATAGACTCTATGTCAACGAGTTTTGC
>JAPUIM010000049.1 GCA_027297025.1 Bacteroidota bacterium
AATCTTGCGGTACGCCTTTTTTATCTCACCCTGGCTGGCAGACCGATCAACACCCAATATATCGTAATAGTCTCTTTTTGGCATCTTTTTCTAAGCTCCGGTGACTACTTTGGCAAAACGGATCACTTTTTCACCTAAATAATATCCCTTTTGAACTACTTCAATCACTTTACCTTTTAATTTTTTTTCTGGAGCGGGATAATGGCTGATGGCCTCATGGATCTCCGTATCAAATTCCATTCCCTTTTTATGCCCCATGGCTTTTAAACCATACTGTTCCAAGGTTTTATAAAATTTCTGAAAAATTAATTGGAAACCTTCTTTTAAGGCATCCATGGATTGGTCCTTTGCTTGCGATTTCTCCGCTCTTTCAAAATCATCAATAAAAGAAAGTAAAGATACTACCAGATCCTCGTTAGCCGTTTTTACCAACTCAATCTTTTCTTTTGAGGTCCTTCGCTTATAATTCTCAAATTCTGAATAAAGCCTTAGATACTTATCTTTTGCCTCCTCCAGGTCAGCTTTCAGTTGATCCAACCGCGAGGTAAGTTTTGATTCCTTAACTCCATCGCCGAGTTCTTGTTCACCCTGGCCATCGGTAGCAACTTCTTTTTCTTTTGACGAAGAAATATCCTTAACCGCACCTTTCTTTTCCCCGGTCATTTCTTTCAAATTTTCCTTTTTCATACTTCTTCAAATAATCGTCATTCTCTGATTTCACACTACATTCAATTTCTTTGCCAAATAAATAAATATGACAATATGGCACTTTATTCAGAACCCAGGGCATCCCAAATCTCATCTTTCAATTTATTAATGCCAGAACCAGTAATTGATGATATGAAAATTGGAGATATGCTGGGCGACATTTTTTTTAACAAATTATTTTCCCAGGCGTCATCCACCAGATCTATTTTAGAAATAGCCACTAATTTCTTTTTGTCCATTAATTCCGGATTGTACTTCTCCAACTCTTTCAACAATATGTAGTATTCTTGCTGTATGTCTTCTGAATCTGAGGGTATCATGAACAGCAGGATGGAATTTCTTTCGATATGCCTAAGAAACCTGGTACCCAATCCTTTTCCCTCTGCCGCACCCTCGATGATTCCGGGAATATCCGCCACAACGAATGATTTAAAATCGTGATATTGTACCACTCCTAAATTTGGAACCAGGGTAGTGAAGGGATAATCCGCAATTTTAGGCTTGGCAGCGGAAATGACTGATAGCAGGGTAGATTTTCCTGCATTAGGAAATCCCACCAGACCGACATCTGCCAACAATTTGAGCTCAAAGACCAATGACTCTTCCAGACCCTCTTCACCGGGTTGTGCGTACCTAGGGGTTTGTTTGGTAGCTGATTTGAAATGTTCATTCCCCATCCCACCTTTGCCACCTTTCAATAAGATCACTTCTTGAGAATCTTCGGTGATCTCCGCAATTGAATCTGTTGATTGAGTTCTTTTGGCTACTGTGCCCAACGGAACCTCAATGATGGAATCTTTGCCATCGGCACCGGTTTTATTATTACCTTGCCCAACTCCTCCATTACCTGCTAGTATATGTTTTTTGTATTTTAAATGTAAGAGGGTCCACAACTGTTTATTCCCCTTCAATACAATATGGCCTCCTCTGCCTCCATCACCACCATCAGGTCCACCCTTAGGCACGTGTTTTTCTCTCCTAAAATGTACTGATCCAGAGCCGCCATTACCTGAACGACAGTAGATGCTTACATAGTCAATAAAATTTGTTGAAGCCACTTCTGGGAGCTGGAATAAATAATGGTGTAATAAAAACTTAGGTAGGCAATCTATCTAAAACCTCTATGATCTTGTTAAAGATGTCATCGATACCCCCGACACCATGAATATTAAAATACTTTTGCTGATTTTGATAATAATTGACTACTGGAAGAGTTTCATCTTTGTACACCTGGATACGGTTTTCAATTTTGGCAATATCCTGATCATCTGCTCTTCCCGAGGTTTTTCCCCTTTCAAGGATCCTATTTTTCAATTCTTGATCAGGAACTTCCAGGCTAACCATACCGCTGATAGGGGAATTATTTTTATTCATCAACTCATCCAGTGCTTCTGCTTGCTTCACGGTCCTGGGAAAGCCATCGAAAATAAATCCGTTGGTGTCTAGGGTGTCTTGCATTTTTTGATCCACCATGTCTATCACCACCTGGTCCGGCACTAAGTTTCCTTCATCCGTATATTTTTGTGCCAACTTTCCCAATGCCGTGCCCTCGCTAATATGTTTTCGAAGTAGATCTCCTGTAGATAAATGAGTCAAATGATATTTCTCAATTACTTTATCGCTTTGGGTTCCTTTTCCTGCACCAGGAGGTCCAAATAGTACAAGGTTAAGCATGATCAATTTATATTGTGGGCGTCATATTATTAGTACACATTAAGTGTACTAGTCTTTAATTTGGTAAATGTCCTTAAGGTTGCGACCATAGCCATCATAATCCAAACCGTAACCGACTACAAATTCATTTGGGATCTCAAAACCAACATATTTTAATGGGAGCTCTTTTTTAAGTGCGTTCGGTTTAAATAGAACTGTAACAATTTCCAATGTTTGCGGCTCACCTGATTTAATCTCATCCATAATCTCCGCAATAGTAAAGCCGGTATCCACTATATCTTCGATAACTATTATGTGTCGTCCTTTAATTGTTTCTTCCAGACCAAGAATCTTTTTCATCTTACCGGTTGAATCAGTCTTATCATATGATTTTACCCTTATGAATGAAATTTCTGAGGGAATGTCAACTTCTTTCATTAAGTCCGAGGCAAACATAAAAGCGCCATTTAGGATACCAATAAATAAGGGGTTCTTGTCTTTATAGTCTTCATTAATGCGGGACGCAAGTTTCTTCACTTTCTTTTGAATAGCTTTTTTCTTAATGAATTTTTTGAATTCCTTGTCTTTAACTCTCATGTTGATTTCTGCCAATAAAAATGCCCTTAGTAGGTCTACCAAGGGCGAGTAAAATTAGAAATTAATTCTAAGTTTGCGACTATTTAATAGGAAGTTTTCGGTTAAATCGATTATAATTCTTTCATTAAGATCTGATATAGCGATAACATTGATTGAATATCCTTTTTATGGACCATTTCATTAGGGGCATGTACATTTTCTTCGGGGGCTCCGACGAAACACCAGTCAATGGGATAGGGAGACCTTTGCAACTCTAATCCATCACTTCCACCGGATCCTTCCACTTCCAATTGATAAGGTATATGATGGTCCTGAGCTATTTTTATGATCTTGTCCACATATGCTTTCCGGGGAATGCCCCTATCCCTTAGCGAAATCACCACTCCTTTACCATGCCGGATCCCCTCGGTGATCCAAGTAATATCACATATAAGGCTCTGAACGATCCCGAAATTTTTATACATATATTTTATGAGATAAGGAACTGAACCACCTCCATGTTCCTCCCAACAGGTAAAGGCAATAATTCCTTGATCCAGGGTTTCACAAAGTTTCAATATTATATACACCCCCAGGCGATTGTCTAAATAACAAGACTGTACGAAATCCTTGGTTTCTTTAAATTTACTGTCAAAAACCAGCGAGGTGCCCCTTTCTATAGATCTTCCAAATTCATAAAACAGATGATAATTTTTATCCAATTGCAGTTTGCACTTAATAGGGCCCAAGCTATCCTCTCCTAAAAGTACATAGCCGTTTTTTACTTCGGGCTGGCCTATTGCCACCAATTGGTTTTGATATCGCACTGTGAATCCAGTGCTATCCATGTGTACAAATATGGCTATTTTCGGATCACCGAACTTTAGCATCAAGCAATCCTGGATTTCCTTTCCATGAATTACCTCAGGTTCATTTTTCCAGGATTTTCCATGTTTTTCAACATAGGTCAGGAGGTATTCTTTCATAGGCTGTTCTTGTCCGGAAGGAGCGTGAACACCGCACAATTCCTTAAGTAGTTGCATAAGAATAGAATATATTATATAATTTATTACCCATTTTATCAGGTCAATCACTATCAAAAATTATTAAGATTATAATTATTTTAAGAAAATTAAAATTATATTTAATATTCACCAGCTGTATTGGATGGAGGCATTTTAATTTTAGTTAAACAGCTTCTTAATCCCATGATATTTGAACTTAGCAAAGTTGACTCCATTGCCAACCATTTTTTAGCTGAACTCAGAGACACTGAGATTCAAAAAGACAGTATGAGGTTTAGGAGAAACCTGGAAAGAGTGGGGGAATTGCTGGCTTATGAGTTATCAAAATCCTTGGATTATACCGAAAAGCTTATCCAAACTCCACTAGGTAAAGCCCCTGTTAAATTGATAGAAAATAATTTGGTATTGATCACTATATTGAGAGCAGGTATCCCGTTTTTCCAGGGGTTTTTAAATATATTCGATCAAGCTGAAAGTGGCTTTGTTGGGGCTTTTAGAAAATCAGAAGATGTAATAGACGGGGTAGAGATAGAAATGGGATATGTCACCTCACCAAGTTTAGAAAATAAATCTTTGTTAATCATTGATCCCATGCTAGCTACTGGAAAGTCATTAATAAAAACTGTAAACGGACTGAAAGATAGAGGAACACCTTCTTGCATCCATGTGGTTTCGGCCATTGCGTCCCGGGCAGGAATTGAATTTGTGAAAAAAAATCTTTCACTTGATTTTAACCTGTGGACCGGAGTAATAGATGAACATTTAAATGAAAACTTTTACATCGTGCCCGGTTTGGGGGATGCGGGAGATCTATCTTATGGACCAAAACTTTGATTTTTCCAGGAATCCATGTACTTAGAAATTGCACTACTACTTAGTGGACTGTTTATTCTCATTTTAGGTGGAGACTTTTTAGTGAGAGGAGCTTCCAGTATTGCTCTTGGCCTCAGAATATCCCCTATGGTAGTGGGACTCACTATTGTAGCTTTTGGCACATCTACACCGGAGTTATTAATTAGTATCAAAGCGGCCCTTTCCGGCAGCCCTGATTTAACCATGGGAAATGTGGTAGGATCCAATATCTGCAACCTGGCTTTGGTACTTGGAGTTACCGCTCTGATATCCCCAATTTATGTTGCAAGTGATAGTGTGAAAATCGACTGGCCAGTGACCATGGCGAGTTCAATATTATTGTTTTTGATAGCCAGAGAGGGGTTTATTAATATGTATGAAGGTGTAATATTCATTTTCTTGTTAATTCTATACCTGATTTTTTTAATAGTCAAATCCAGGAAGGAGAATCAACGTATGGAAGAATTGGAGTCTCTGGCCAGTGAATCCCCCGGGCATAAAACAGATTTTAAAGCCTTATCCAAGGATATTGGTTTTATGATTTTGGGGTGTATAGGATTATACTTTGGAGCAGAGTGGTTTGTTGGTGGGGCAAAAACAATAGCCTTGAACCTGGGTGTAAGTGAGAGAGTGATTGGTATAACTGTCCTGGCCTTGGGCACTAGCCTTCCTGAATTGACTACGGCCATTATCGCATCCTTGAAAAAACAAACAGACCTGGCTTTAGGAAACTTATTGGGTTCTAATATCTTTAATATACTATCGATACTAGGTATAACCAGCATTATCACAGAAATTCAAGTAAATGATTTGATTGTCAACGAAGATATGATCTGGATGATGGGAATTACTTTACTGATATTACCTTTTATGGTTACGGGAAGACACCTACAAAGGTGGGAGGGCGCTGTTTTAGTGGTGATCTATTTATATTATACTATTAATGTAATAATTTAGTGGGCGTATGATAGAGGAGTTGGCAAAATATTTTTCTGTTTACTTTTTCAGTCTTTTCAAATTCATTGCTGGACCAACATTAGGCATTGCCACGGGGTTGTCAATGGTGGAAACCGCAGTATTGACTATATTGGGTATGATGACCAGTGTGGTTTTGCTTACACTGGCTGGTGAAAAACTGAGACCTTGGATTCTCAAGAAATTTAAGGTCTCTGACAAAAAATTTACCAAAGGAAACCGAAGGTTTGTAAAAATTTGGAAAAAATACGGAGTTTTTGGAGTTTCATTTTTAACCCCGTTGATATTTACCCCAATTGGTGGAACGCTTTTGGTCACGGCAGTTGGAGGTTCTCGCTCCAAAATCCTGACCTATATGTTAATTAGTGCGGTATTCTGGTCATTTGTAATATCCATTTTCATTTATCAGTTTAGAGATCTGATATAGCTACCCTCAAAAATTTTTTAAAACCGAATAGCACCAAATCCGTTTTTTTACATTTTCTTAAGTTTACGGTTAAAGTACATTTAGACTTATCTTTGCTGGATGCAATTGCAAAATGATTTGCTGTTAAAGGCAGCAAGAGGAGAACCCACCTCCAGAACTCCGGTTTGGTTGATGCGACAGGCGGGTAGGATCATGCCTGGCTATCGGCGAAAAAGAAATCAAATGAAAGATTTCAAACACTTGCTCAAGACCCCGGATCTGGCGGCGGAAGTTACTATTGAACCCGTGGATTTGCTAGGTGTAGATTCTGCCATCATTTTTTCAGACATTCTGGTGGTGGCAGAAGCCATGGGCCTTAATTATGAAATGGTGGAGCAAAAAGGGCCTTATTTCCCTAAAACCATCAGAAACGAGAATGATATCAATACCCTTAGAATAGCTGAACCTGACTCAGATTTAAATTATGTTTACCAGGCTATTAGGCAGACCAAATCGGCCTTAAATTATCGAGTGCCTTTGATTGGATTTGCGGGCGCACCTTGGACTATCTTCGCTTACATGGTGGAAGGCCAAGGCAGTAAGACTTTTTCAAATGCCCGAAAACTACTTTACCAAAATCCCGAGTTTTCACACCGCTTGTTGGAAATGATCACCCAGAGCACCATTTACTATTTGGAAGGTCAAATTAGAGCTGGAGTAAATATGATTCAAATTTTTGATTCGTGGGCAGGTATCCTATCCCCCGACCTGTACCACGATTTCTCGCTAAAATATGTGTCAAAGATTTGCGACAGCATTACAGAAGTCCCTGTTACTGTTTTCGCCAAAGGTGCTTTTTTTTCATTGGAGTCAATGGCCCAATTGAATTGTGAAGTGATCGGGTTGGATTGGAATATGGATATTCACCATTCGAGACAGATCATTGGGCCGGATAAAACCCTGCAGGGAAATCTAGATCCATGTGCTCTTTATGGATCCATGGAATCAATACGGCGTGCTACCAAAAATATGTTAGATCAATTTGGTCCGCACCGTCATATAGCAAATTTAGGACATGGAGTATATCCTGATACAGAATTCGATAAAGTCAAATGTTTTGTTGATACCGTCAAAGAATATAGCGACGTTCTTTCCAGATAACCCTACATTGTCCTAACCCACACTTCCTCCAACTTGATTGAATCGATGGGGGACCATTCTCCTGAATTTGGATCAAGGTTAAGTGATTTGATGTACCCTGAGATGGTCCATTTATTACCTTCCAAGGTAAAGTTAAAGGTAACGGAGGTGCCTGATAAACTACTTCCCGGAGGGTGAAAGAAATCTATTTTTTCGATATACTTATCCCCCTCCACAGCATAGGTTCCACCACCTGCACCTACTATATTACCCTCCTCATCGTAAGAGGCCCAGGAGAAATGCGACCTGGTTATATTTTTCACGTATTTTACAAACTCAGGAACGTCGCTAAATTTCTCATCACTTCCATATTTGAAGGCCATCAAGTTCCAAGTTCCTCTCAGATCTATAGTTTGCTGGGGTTGGTTTTTATCAAGCCGGGAAAATCCGGTTAATCCTATGATAACCGTCAGTATCAACAAACTCTGATAACGTTTCATATTGACTTGTACGTTGATTTTGGGGTTCTGGCTTAAATTATTGCTTAGTGTAAGTTATGAGAATTTTGATAGAAAAGCAATCATTAAATTGGAATAGTACAAAAGCAGATGACTGAATATCTTTCAAAGGAAAGGATAATAAAGAGAGTTTAAGAATTTATGTATTTGATAACAGTTGGTGTTGAATTGCTTCCTGAAGCAATTGTTCTTTTTTGATAGGCACTACGCCCAGATACTCACATACTATTCCCCCTCCCAAATTGGCAAGATCCGCCACCAAACGCAAGGACAATTTCAGGGCCATACCCAAGGCGGCAATACTGATCACGGTGTCTCCGGCTCCGGATACATCGGACACCATTCTTAAATGAGCAGGCAACAGATGTTTTTCTTGAGCATTGGCTATATAAATACCTTTTTCTGATAGGGTGATCATTACCGCTCCTATGTTAGTCTTTGACCTTAACTTTTCAACAGCCTCATGGATTTGGTTTTGGTCATCCAGCGCAATTTCAATTTTTAGTCCTTCCTTCAATTCTTTGAGATTGG
>JAPUIM010000490.1 GCA_027297025.1 Bacteroidota bacterium
GCGATCCGTCAATTCTCATTCTGATTGAAGGACATACTGACAACACCAATACTGAAGACTATAACAACATATTGTCACAGCTACGTGCGGAAGCGGTAAAACAGTACCTGGTAAATAAAGGTGTCCCTTTGGTTCGAATAGATACCAAGGGATATGGTGAATATATGCCCATAGCTGATAACTTCACAGAGGAAGGAAAAATACTTAATCGCAGAGTCACTTTTAAGATCACCCGCCGGGGAAATTAGCATATCTGTATTATTCCCTTTTACTAAATATTATTCCTTAATTTTCAGATTCTGTAGATCATGTTTCGAAGATGCAGCAATCCATTGATGTACTAAAAAAAGTTTGGGGATTTACCAAATTCCGGCCCTTACAATCTGAAATTATCGAATCGGTTTTGAGGGGCCACGATACTTTAGCCCTTTTACCCACCGGTGGTGGCAAATCTATTTGTTTCCAGGTTCCTGGATTAATGTTGGAAGGGTTGACCATTGTCATATCACCACTTATAGCCTTAATGCAGGATCAAATCTTACATCTAAAAAAGAAAAAAGTATCTGCCACTGCCATTTATTCAGGAATGAGCCGTCAAGCCATTGACATAGCTTTGGACAACTGCATTTATGGAAAGATAAAATTCCTCTACCTATCACCTGAAAGACTCAAAACGGAGATTTTTCAGCAAAGGATTACTAAAATGAATATTTCCCTGGTGGTGGTGGATGAAGCTCATTGTATTTCGCTGTGGGGTTATGATTTCAGACCTTCTTATTTGGAAATTACCGATTTAAGAAAACTATTGCCTTCAACCAATGTGTTGGCATTGACAGCCACTGCAACCCCGGAAGTAGCTCAAGATATTCAGGACAAACTGGATTTAAAGAAAACCGAAATATTTCAAAAGAGCTTCCATCGTCCTAATTTATCCTACTCGGTATTCAAAGAGGAAGATAAGGAGAAAAAGATACTTCAAATACTGACAAATGTGAATGGAAGCGCTATTATCTATGTGAGTACCAGAAGAAATACAAAACTTGTTTGTGGGTATTTGCGAAAACAAGGAATTAAGGCTGATTATTATCATGGTGGTTTGTCTAACCAAGAACGTACTCAGAAACAACTGAAATGGTTGGACAATGAAAGCAGGGTGATAGTTGCCACCAATGCATTCGGCATGGGAATTGATAAACCCAACGTGAGGGTTGTCATCCACTTTGATATACCCGAAAGCCTTGAAGCTTACTACCAAGAGGCAGGTCGAGCGGGAAGAGATGAAAAAAAGTCCTACACTGTGGTTGTTTATAATGAAAGGGACATTGAGATTCTTAAGAGCAATCTTTTGCGCAACCATCCCCAACCAGATTTTTTGAAAAAGGTGTATCAATCTTTGGCAAATTATTACAAACTGGCCATTGGAAGCGGTCTGATGGCTAGTTATGATTTCGAGTTGGATACATTTTCTGGTTTTATTCAAATCAAACGAAATCTGTTATATGGGGCCATAAAAAGGCTGGAAGAAGCGGGTTTGATCCAACTCAATGAAGCATACTTCAATCCATCTGCTTTGAAATATAATTTAACCCAAAAAGAGCTTGTTGAATTTCAGGTGTCCAATCCCCGCTACGGAAATATCTCCAAAGCGCTATTGCGTTTATATGGCGGAGAGCTTTTTACTGATTTTGTTCAGGTTTCCGAAAAACGTTTGGCACTTTTTTTAGAACTGCAGCTCACAGAAGTTGAAGCTGATCTAAATGCATTGAATCAAAAAAGGATCATTCTTTATCATCCTCAAAAGACAAAATCTCAGCTTACTTTTTTAACAACTCGACTGGATGCGTCAAAGCTCCCATTGAATCAAAAGTCACTGAAACAGAGAAAGAAAATAGACCAACGAAAAATAAAAGAAATGGTCAACTACCTCACCAATACACGTCTTTGCCGTTCATTGATAATTCAGGAATATTTTGGAGAAAATTCCATTAAAAATTGCGGCAAATGTGATTGGTGTCTGAGCGAAAAGAAAAATCACCGATTTCTTCTTGATTGGGACCAAATCAGATCTAATATTATGGATAAACTACAAGATAAAAATCTCACACCAGAGGAAATAGTAAATAGCCTTACCCCCATTGAAAAGGAACCCTTATTGGAAATGTTGAGGATTATGTTGGACCATAAGGAGTTGAAATATGACCAATCGGGAAGACTTAAATTAAATCCAAATACCGATGGTTAATCTTCCAGGGCTGCCACTCCGGGCAATACCTTTCCTTCCATAAATTCTAACAAGGCCCCTCCGCCAGTGGATACATAAGATACCCTATCGCCGTAACCCAGGGAATTAATAGCGGCTGCGGAATCTCCACCTCCAATCAGAGAGAATCCCCCGTTTTCAGTTGCGCTTACTACCGCTTCCGCTATTTTACTGGTTCCATTGCTAAAATTTGACATCTCAAAAACTCCCATCGGCCCGTTCCACAATATTGTTTTGGAGTTCCCAATAACTTCGCTGAAACTTTCAATAGCCTTGGGCCCCAGGTCCAAACCCATCCAGCCGTCTTTAATATGATAATTATCGGCGATTTCGGTATTTGCCTCATTGACAAATGCATCGGCGATTACCGAATCCGCAGGCAATAACAAATTAACCCCAAGATCTTCAGCTTTATCTATTAATGATTTGGCCAAATCTAGTTTATCCTGTTCCAACAAGGATGATCCTATATCACCACCTAAAGCTTTAAAAAAGGTATAGGACATCCCTCCTCCAATTATCAGATTATCCACTTTTTCCAATAACTTTTCTATCATCAATATTTTATCAGATATTTTGGCCCCGCCCATAATGGCAGTAAATGGCTTTTCTGCATCCTCTAACACTTTTTTTGCGTTATCTAATTCACTATTCATAATATAACCAAAGACCTTTTCATCAAAATATTTAGCCACAATAGTGGTAGAAGCATGGGCTCTATGGGCCGTTCCAAAGGCATCATTCACATAAATATCACCCAACTTTGCCAATTGCCGAGAAAATCCTTCATCGCCAGCTTTTTCCTCATCGTGAAATCTCAAGTTTTCCAATAAAAGTATCTCTCCATTTTGCAATTCACCTGCCAAATTCTCAGCCTCTTGCCCAACACAGTTGGAAGAAAATTTCACTTGGGTCTGAAAAATGCTAGTTAATGTACCTACCAAATGTTTCAATGAAAATTTCTCCTCCGGACCTGCTTTGGGTCTACCTAAGTGAGACATTAAGATGACTGATCCTCCATCACTAATAATTTTTTTGATAGTAGGTATTGCTGCTCGAATTCTGGTCTGATCTGTTATCTCGAAATCACTGTTAAGAGGGACATTAAAATCCACTCTAATCAAAGCTTTTTTGTTGGCAAAATTTAAATCATCGATGGTTTTCATTTTTTATTTCTTTCATTTGGTTTTTGCTGCAGCTCGAGTCAACCGATCATTAATGGCTCGCCCCAATCCTTCATCTGGCACATATTCAGCCAGTATTGTTGGGATCTGAAGTTGATCAAGTTTTCTAAGTGCAGAAAATAAATGTTTGGCTGCCTCTTCCAAGCTTCCTTTTCTGGATAAAATTACTTGTTTTTCCAAATCTATTTGAGAATGAATGTTTTTGAATGACAGTATACCTACGTTTTTCAAATCATGAGATTTCAAAAGTTCCTCAATATCCCCTAAAATCATTTTTTTGTGGGGTGCATAATGGGTTTTCGATAAACCGGGAAATTCAATTTGCCTGGAGACATCAGTGATTATTTTGATATTGTCGGTTTTGGCTATGGTGGCAATTTTTTCTACACTTATTGCACCTAACCGGTATATCAAAAGACAATCATCTCCAAGACCTACAATAGTGGACTCAATACCTAACTCACAAGGACCTCCATCCAATATATAAAGTACTTTATCTCCTAGATTTTGCAAAACATGAGCTGGACTAGTAGGACTTATATAGCCAAAGGGGTTTGCACTGGGAGCAGCCAGTGGGAAGGGAAGGTTTTGTAATAACTTTAAAGTCAA
>JAPUIM010000491.1 GCA_027297025.1 Bacteroidota bacterium
ATAGTGGAGTTTATCTGATCTTTAAATTGTCGAATGTTCAATCAACTTTCCATTGAGGATCACCTGATCAACCAAATTACTACCAAACGCATAGGGAATAAATGAATAAGAAGGAATTTCCTTAGTGATAAATAAATTGGCCACCTTCCCTTTGGTGATTGAACCATGGGTATTGGAAAGGTCCATGGCATAGGCCCCGTTGATAGTTGCCGCGTTGATGGCCTCTTCAGGGGTCATTTTCATTTGGATACAGGCTAAGGAAAGGATCAAGGGCATATTTCCATTGGGAGCGCTTCCCGGGTTGTAATCGGAAGCCAGTGCAACAGGCAAATTTTCTTCCATCATTCTCCGGGCTGGTGGATAACCGGTGCCCAGGAAGAAGGCTGCGCCAGGCAGCAAGGTGGCAATTGTGTCTACTCCCTTTAGGGCATCAATCTCCTGCTGACCAACAGTTTCCAAATGGTCCACACTTAAGGCTCCTACTTTCACTCCCACTTGTACCCCTCCCGAAAGGTTTAGTTGATTGGCGTGTATTTTTGGCTTTAAACCGAATTTTAATCCTTGCTCGAGAACAGCCTGCGATTCATTAGGAGTGAAGAAACCGGTTTCACAAAATACATCACAATAATCAGCCAAACCCTGCTCTGCTACGGCGGGTATCATTTGGTTAATTATTTGATCGAGATATTGCTCGCGAGACAGTTCTTGGGGAAAAGCATGAGCTCCTAAAAAAGTAGTTTTTATGGTTAATGGGGTTTCATTTTGTAGTCTTCGTGCTACCCGGAGCATTTTGAGTTCATCCTCCAAAGTAAGCCCATAACCGCTTTTTATTTCCAGAGCACCGGTTCCTAAACTTATTACCTCCCTCACCCTTTTCAACGCCCACTGGTAGAGTTCTTCCTGGTCAGTGTTCTGCAAACGTTTGGCAGAATTGAGAATACCTCCTCCCTTGCCAGCTATTTCCTGGTATGAAAGACCCTTGATCTTGTCCACAAACTCATTTTCCCTGCTGCCAGCAAAAATGATATGTGAATGTGAATCTACAAAACTGGGAAAAACTAAACGGTCGGTAGCATCTATCTCATGGTTTGGCTGTAGTTCGGGCAAGGAATTCATCGCGCCATAATCCTCAATGATCCCATGGTCTAAAAAGAGATAAGCATTTTCAAGGCAAGGTAAATCTCCCATTTCCATACCCTGTACCCATTTCGTGACCTGATCTCTAACCTGGACCAGACATTTGATGTTCCTAATCAATAAGCTCATTTATCGGCACCTTTGAATTTGTGGTATCAAAATTCTAAATTATGAATTTTACTGATTTACTTTCCAAATGCTTCTTTGGAATATTTCAAATCAGTGGCAAGAACCGGTATACTGACTTTTACCAATAGGTAAAACCCTCGATTTGTAAGACTGGGACGAAAGCCCATTTCTGCATTATAGGCCCATCCTAATTTGCGATTGAATTTACCTTCCAATCCCCCACGAATACCCAGGGTGTTGGTATTTAAGACATCACTGGAATAGACGTTATTATTATAAACCACATCATCTACAGCTACAGATGGTGCTATCAGGATATCAAGATACACGGTAAATATGAGATCGCTCACTAAGTCGTTGTAGGTTTTTTCCGGTCTTACCGCAAAATTCTTCAAAATCGCCAACGATCCGCCAAGGTAAAATCCAGTGGATCTCACATTGCTGAAAACTGAAATAGTACTATCCAATGCTAGCTGATTTTCATCTACCAAAGTTATCCCTTGTTTTTCAGTAGCTCTCTTTAAGTCTGTGGATGATTGATAGGAAAAAAATCCCAGCCTGCCTCCATAAATCTTTCTGACCTTGGATGGTATTTTAATATAATCAGGAACCTTCGAAGCCCATTTACGCCCTTTATAACGATCGGAATAAAGGATCATCTTGGTCTCTTGGGTTTCCTCCTTATCGGCAATATGGTAAGTGCCTCCAAATTCCAGGAAAGAAAAGTTTTTGGGCACATTCTGTAAATCCTGATTGTTCTCAGCCACATCCCTTTCCAAATCAAATTTTTGAGAATATGCTTTGCGAAAATGGGCCCTAAAATCAAATTTATTGAGATGGTAATATTGGGCCTCAAGACCAAATCCGACATTGATATTAGTAACAAATAGTTCACCGTATACTGGTTGAAACATTATAAACAGTTTTCGGATATCGTAGGGATCATCATAGAGTTCCTCATAGGTAACCGTAGAACCACCTGAACTCTTTAATTGTGCCTTGGAACTAACTACACAGAGCCAGCAAAGGACAAAAATCAGCAAGAGGGATCGAACTAGCTTCATATTGGTGGATTCTATTAATATTAAAATAGTAACCACACACTAAAATTAGCCATAAGGCAATATAAAAAATTATTAAGAACGGTAAAAATGTTACAAGCCTGAGTAATATGTTAATTATGAACTTCTTTTAGTGCCTGATAGTTGGATTCAACAATATGTTGGATATGTTGTGGCTCAATAGCGGTGGATATAAAAAGTGATTCAAATTGGGAAGGAGCCAGATAAA
>JAPUIM010000492.1 GCA_027297025.1 Bacteroidota bacterium
TTTTGGAAGCGTACTTTACCAATTTTTCCACTGTGTATGACTTACCTATAACTACCACCTCATCCAGTACCGTGGGTTTTGGCTTTAGTTCAAAACGCTGCTGCTGGCTCCAGTCGATTGCAGATAGTGGCAGGGACAATCGTTCATAACCTATTGAACTGATTTGCAAGTGATGATCCTTATTGTCCTCAGGTAAAATAAGCTGAAAGTACCCATTGATGTTTGCGCTTATTCCCCTTTGTTGTTTCGGGACCCCAACCAGGGCATATGGAATTGGATCTCCGGTATCCATGTCCACTACATATCCCGTAAGCGTATTGACCTCCTGGGCGTAGATCTTATTTACTTGCGGATTTAAAATTAAAACCAAAAGTAGTCCGAATTTAAAAAGTGGTATTCCCTTCATGCCAGTTTGCGGTTTTCAATGGTAAATTGCTTAATCCAGTCTAATTATCAAATAAAAATCAATCAGGTTTATTATCGCCCACTTTGAATATCCTTACCCATATAATATCTTAGCCCCATCAATAACTTGAGCATACATCGCAGACTATATCAGGCACTACTGCTATTGATATTGGGTGTGCTTATATCATGTAGTGCACCTTCTAAAGAAATTAAACGCCCTAGTGATCCCTGGATTTCGAGATCTGTATTGGATTATCGTCCCAGAATGATCACAATGGCACTTGATTCGGCGTGTTTGATAGCCTATGACCTTAACAAGTGCGGCCTATATAAAGTTTGGAAAGGCGGTGTCAATTGGGAAGGTATCGTTTACACCGATACCAAAGCCATGCAACCCACAACTTGGGGGCAGCACTATCTGCTTGATGAATTACCCTCCACTCCCTGGTCCTTAGAGGTTGACGGAATGGTTAACAAAATTGATGTAAAATTTCGCGGATATCGATTGGAGCAACAGCAAATATATTTGATGTATTCGTTGGTATGGGAGGAAGACACCTTGTTGATTGAGGAGCGCCCGGAATTCATCAGAGATGATCAGGGAAATCCGGGATTGGAGCGGCAATTCTGGCTAAACGGAAGTATAGCTGAAGCAACCGTTTTCTTAAATCATCAATCTGAGCCAGTCGAGATCAAGTTCAACGATCAGACAATACTCCGATCATTTTTTGATCCGTTACCGGATCAGGTGAATCTGGAAACCACCCCGGTGTCAGAAGATGTGGGTAGATATTGGATACAAAAATCCGATTGTTTTACCTGTCATGAATGGACCGTAAATACTGTTGGGCCTGGATTTCAACAAATTGCTGACAAATACTCTTCCAATGAAGAGATAGTTGAGCAGTTGGTTATAAAGGTAAGAGATGGAGGATCTGGAGTCTGGGGTAATGGAGTCATGAACCCTCATCCAAGCCTCGGTGAAAGTGACATCAGATCCATGATGAATTACATCCTTTCACTAAAAGTGGATAATGAAACTTCCATCCCCAACAATGCTCCTGGTCCTACAGCTTCAGAAGAACTTCCCTCAAAACCAGGTTTTGGGGCTCCCTTGGAGGGAGTGCATCCAAGCTATGATCTTACCACCATTCACCCCGAAGGGGTAGAATTTCGAGTAGGCGGCATGGCATTTTTGCCCGATGGGCGACTGGTTATTTCTACCTGGACTCCGGAAGGATCTGTATATATGCTCAGCGGAGTAGAAAAAGGTGACCCCGCTCAGGTTGAGATTAAGGGTATTGCTACAGGATTAGCGGAACCATTAGGACTTGAGGTAGTTGATGGAGATATTTTCGTACTCCAAAAACAGGAACTTACCCAGTTGATTGACCTTGATGGAGATGATATCATCGATGAATACCGGGCTATATGCAACGGATTTGAAGTCTCCACTGATTTTCACGAATTTGCCTTTGGGCTAGTATTCAAGGATGACCATTTTTATTGCAATTTATCTCTTCCCATGCGCCTGATGGTAAGTGAGAAGCCCCAGGCCGATCGAGGCAGGACTGTCAAGATCTCTCGTGATGGTTCTTTTGAATGGTTGAACCATGGTTTACGTCAACCCAACGGGATCGGTATTGGGATAGATGGTGAGGTATTCATAACAGACAATCAGGGTGAATGGCTGCCGGCCAATAAATTTATCCATGTACGACCCGGAGCGTATCATGGGATGGGCTGGGTATTGCCAGACTCGTTGTCTGACCGGGAGATGGTGCAGCCAACTGTATGGCTGCCCCAGCACGAGATCGCCAATTCTCCTTCTGAACCCTCACTGATGCAAGACGGACCTTACCAGGGGCAGATGATTTACGGAGATGTATCCCATGGCGGGATCAAAAGAGTATTTCTTGAAAAAATTAATGGATCGTACCAGGGCGCTGTTTTTAGATTTACTCAGGGGCTTGAGGCGGGAGTTAACCGGATTCGCTGGGGTCCGGATGGCGCATTGTACATCGGTGGTGTAGGAATGATCGGCGGCTGGTCCTGGAAGGAAAAACGGCATGGATTACAGCGGATGAAATACAATGGTAAAGTCACTTTTGAAATGCTGCAAGTAGTGGCGAAACCTGACGGTTTTGAAATCCAATTTACCGAGCCTTTGGCGGCCGGATCAGGCAATGCATTGGATGATTATTTGATACGACAATGGTGGTATCAACCTACCAAGAATTATGGCGGTCCAAAAATGGACCTGGAAACGCTGAAAGCAAAAGTAGTAGAGGTTTCACAAGATCGAACCAGAGTACATTTGGAGAGTCCCGGACTAGTAAGTAAGCATGTAATATACTTTGAATTGTCCGATCAGCTCAAAAGCGCAAGCGGACAGAAACTCTGGTCTTCCGAAGCCTGGTATACATTAAATAATATTCCACAACCTATCGACCAATAAATAAGTCATTATGAATTCAGGAAAAATAACCAGAAGGAAGTTTGTTGCCAACAGTTCTAAAATGGCCATTGGAATGGCAGCAACTCCCTCAATTTCTAAACTTGGCCTATTCTCTAAACAACCCC
>JAPUIM010000493.1 GCA_027297025.1 Bacteroidota bacterium
TCACCCATAGGTGTATTACCGTCGGTACCAAAATACCAACTACTAAAGTCACTGTTAAAACTGGCGTTAATATCATGGGTGGGAAGCCCCATTACTGGTATAGTAATAAGGTCGGTCTCTGCCAATTTATTGGCCAGGGCAATAGGGTAAAATGTATTGGCTACTGGTGCATTGGTAAAATCCCTGGTAAAAATGGCTGGACCGGCAGAACCCAATACTCCCATGCTTAAAGATTCCCAGGTAGCCTCTATTTCATTAGTAATATCTGAGGCGATTTGCAATTCCCATATATCGACTGCGAATTGAAAGGCATCCTCAGCTTCTTGTGAAAATCCAGTGTAAGTTACCGTAATAGTGGCTGATGTAGCAGTGAGAGCTTGTTGCCCATTGGTATTAAATCCCTCCGGTGCCGCCACGGTAGTATTCATGTCGGAATTAATGGCTCGGAGTTCAATTTTTTTGCTTGGGGCAAAAACCTGTCCCTGTAGGTAGGTGCCGGTAAATAAAAAAAATACAAAAATTCCTGAAATCAGGGTACGAAAGCTGGTTTTTGGCAAATGTTGTATTTGTTTTTTCATATTTATAGAGGTTAGTTTCTGAACTGGATACACAATTTAATCAAAAAATATGTTGTTTAAACACAATTTGTGTTAAAATATGGTTAGGTGTTGGTAGTATTTGACTGATTTTTAAAAGAAGGGGGTATTATCGGTCAATTTTCTGGTTCACCTGGACCAGAATTTCCGTTTCCTGTTGGAGGGCACGATCAACCACTGCCTGACCTTTTTTTAATTTTTCATCTACCCACTTCTTATCATCCAATCCAGCAGCATTGATCTTTACATTGAGGTAAGCCCCCAACACCGCTGAGCGGACGCATAAGGCCCCCACTCCGGCATCACTGACTGAAGCGGGATTTCCGGTTTCAGCCATCGATTTTATAATCTCCATGGACTCCAAAGAAATTTCCATCACCTTAAAGGGAACCTCAATGGCACCTATAGTGGCTTGTTGAATTGCTAGCTGACGGGCTTTTATTTCCTCACCCGAACTCTTGGGCAGACCAAATGCAGCCATGATGGCATTGAAGGCATGGGTGTCCTCATCCACTAAATTCATCAGCTGATCCTTGATCTTCTGTCCTTTTTCCGCCCACTGTGAAAATTCTTCCCAGCGTTCATCCCAACCTCTTTTATGTGATGAAAGGTTGGCCACCATGGTTGCTAACGAAATACCCAGGGCTCCGATATAGGCGGAAATTGATCCTCCTCCAGGAGCAGGAGACTCAGATGCAGTTTCATTGGCAAAGGCTTTTAAATCCAGATGAATAAGTGGACTGGTCGCTGTATCTTCCAACAAATATTCGATGATCTTTTTATTGGGATCGAACGGTCCTAATTCATCCAGGCCCATGGATTTCACGGCTATTTTGATAATTTCATCTTCGGATATACCTAGAGAACGTTGTTGTTTAGAGAGAAAGTACTTACCAGCATCTATCATAGCTTGTTTGGGGATCAGCCCCACTAATTCCGATCCGGTTACCCGTATTCCCCGGGCACGGGCTTTTTCACAAACTTCATCGAAGGCTTGATGAAGTGTGGTAATGGTGATATCGGTAAGATTCATGGAGATCTGGGCCACCCCATATTCTTCTATGAACCAACCAATGGCTTTGACCGACTTCAGGGTTCCCGGAATACGGGCAGGATTTCCCTGTTTATCTTTCACTACTTTTCCAGTGATAGGATTTCCCTCACGTTTAATTCTCCCTTGTTCCCTAACATCAAAAGCAATGGCTGTGGCCCTGCGAACAGAAGTGGTGTTGAGATTGATATTATAAGCGATAAGAAAATTCCTTGCACTTATAGCGGTGGCGCCGGATTGAGCATTGAATTCAGCCGGACCATAATCTGGCTTCCACTTGGCCTGTATAATTTTATCCGCCAGACCTTCATATTCACCTGAACGGACGATGGCCAGGTTTTTCCATTCCGGTTTGCTTGCCGCGAATTCATACAGGTAAACAGGAATCTTTAATTTATCGCCTACCAGTTTACCCAGTTTTTTTACATAACCCACCGTTTCCTCCATAGAAATATTAGCAATCGGTACTAATGGACATACATCGGTAGCGCCAAAACGGGGATGTTCGCCATGGTGTTGGCGCATATCAATCAACTCCGAGGCTTTTTGGATGGCCCTGAATGCTGCTTCCACTACCGGTTCCGGTTCCCCTACAAAAGTTACCACCGTGCGGTTGGTGGCTTTCCCGGGATCTACGTCCAATAACTTTACCCCCTCGACAGTTTCTATGACGTCCGTGATCTGTTTGATAATGGCAAGATCCCTTCCTTCACTAAAGTTGGGTACACATTCAATGAGTTGTTTCATTTAGTCTATGTATTTAGATTACCTGCAAAATAAGGATTTTTGATTCTAAAATACTGATCTACCACCCAAAGGGTTGGGCTACTTGATAAGCGTTAATGCTTGCTTTACCTCGGTGGTGGGTAATTTGCAGGCTTTATCCAGGCAGACATAAATGAAGGTTTGTTTATCCACCAATTTGTTTTCCAGTAGTTCCAGCGATCCCTCAGTTTTCCCTCCCATGAGTATCGCATTGGGTAAATAATTTTTATCCAACTTGGCCCTTTTATCCATGAATTCATCCCCTACAATAGCTACTTCATAAATAGGATAGGCAAGGTCGATCATGGCCATGCCCCAATTGGTATGAAAGCCGGGATTTTCCATGATCCGTGATTTGAGGATACTGATCAATTTTTGGGCTTTTTCTTTATAATCACTTACATAAAAATAGTTTCCCAAGGTGATCAAATTTTTGGCCATGGCCGAGTTGGAGCCGGGTATCACATTGTCGGTGAGTTCTTTTTTACGAGCAATGAGCGGGTCATCTAAAGAGGAAGTATAAAAGAAGGCGCTGGATTCTTGGTCATAAAAGTACTGCAGCGTGTAATCCATTAGATCTTTGGCTAGCAGCAACCATTCTTCCTGAAAAGTAGCTTGGTAAAGACTAATAAAAGCGTTGATGGTAAAACTGTAATCATCCAGAAATCCATTAATAGTGGACTTGCCATTTTTATAATTGCGGTTCAACCGAAAGTCGGATTGGAGCATATTTCCCCTAATAAACTTTGCGCTCTTCAGGGCAATTTCCAGGAATTCCTGCTCTCCAAACGTCCGGTAAGCATCCAAATATCCTTTGAGCATCAAGGCATTCCAGGAAGTCAGGACCTTATCATCCAACGGTGGGGGTATACGCTCAGATCTGATCTCTTTTAATTTATCCAGACTTTCACTTATGGTCTGGTCGAGTTGTTTTTGAGTGAGGTTGAATCTTTCAGCAATTTTATCGGCAGGTTCAGTACGGTACAAAATATTATTGCCTTCCCAGTTTCCTTTTTCAGAAACGGAATAATAATCCGCGAAGACTTCCGGATCATTACTTAGTGCCTGAGCAAGTTCCCGGTATTCCCAAACATAAAATTTACCTTCCTCACCTTCGCTATCGGCATCGAATGAGGAATAAAAACCCCCTTCGGAGGATGTTAATTCATTTTTAATAAATCCTAAAGTTTCATATACAACTTTCTTATACAAAGGGTTACCGGTTA
>JAPUIM010000494.1 GCA_027297025.1 Bacteroidota bacterium
GCCAGGTCAACCCCATAAAGATGTGAAGCCACTATTAGGGAAATGATCTTTTCTATTTGAACCCTATCGTCATTGTCAAACTCAAAATCGTCGGAAAAAACCGAATTTCTACCGGCAATTGATTCTTCATTATCCACCTCGGCGATTACTGCTTCCTCCGTTTCTATTTCAAAGGAATAAATATCAAACTTCCCGGAACCACCCTTTCTGTTGGATGTGACAAAACCTATGGTCCGTCCCAGGTACAAATACATCTCATCTTTGTTAGAATTGAAAGGATAACCCATGTTATAGATCTCAGGATCCATAAATGATCTTCCTTTGGCCATGAAGATGTCAAACCCTCCAAATCCCCGGTGACCATTGGAGGCAAAAAATAATGTCTCGTCTTTTTCCGAAAAGAATGGAGTAATTTCTTGCAGCTTGGTATTTACCTGTGGACCCATATTAATAGGTGGCCCCCAGCTATCATTACCTGCGGATATGCTCATCCAAATATCTTCCATGCCAATTCCTCCGGGTCGGTTGGATGAAAAGAACAAGGTATCACCGCCTTGGGAGAGGGTAGGTTGTTTAGAGCTGTGGCTGGAAAGATTGATGTTGTTATTAAGAGCTACCGGTTGCCTCCATTTGCCATCTACCTTGGTGGATAGGTATATATGGCAGGAAGAACCCAAATCCTGGTGGCAATTGGTATAATAATATTTGGTTTTGTCATGGTTGAAAGTACCCGATCCATCACCCCATTTGGAATTGATGATTTTGAAATTCTCATCTTTGCGTTTAACCGGCTGCCAAACATTATCTACCTTTTCATAAAGGAAAATATCGGAAAAGGATTCTCCTAGCCTTTGATTAAAACTTTTTCCCTTGGCTGCAGCTCTTCCCGAAGTAAAGGCTATCATATCCTCTGTTTCGTAGACCGAAGGTGCATAATCCATGGATTCCGAGTTGATAGGCTCCGGCATCCTTTGGAACTTGAAATCTTTAAAGGGATGAGATAGTTGATTTAATGCCAAAATACATCCTTCTTTATCAATATGTGCCTGTTCCTTTAGATGAGTATTTTTGGCCAGGGTCTTGTTTTGAGGGTAGGTTTTAACAAACTCCAAAAAGACATCGAAGCCCAACATTGCCTGGTCAAACTTGCCATTGAGTTTTTGCATTAAGGCAAAATAATAAAGGGATAGGGGGTACTTTTTAGGCTCCAATTGACTGGTCCTTTTGTAATAAACTTCGGCAGTGCCATAATCAAAAAGATTTCTATAGCACTCTCCCAGATGATAGTTGGCATGACCGTCTTTGTTGTTGATCTTAAGTGATTGTTCGTAGAAGGAAGTAGCTCTACTAAACTGATCCATGTCGAAATACTGATCCCCTACCCTATTGAGGTCACGGGTACCCATACGGGTTTGCCCATAAAGAAAACTTGAGCAGATACCCGCAAGTACAAATACCAAAACCACCGTTAACTTAAGGTTGTACATAAGCTCGACACATAGTATGTGCCAACGTTATTTTTCATTAGAAAGGATAAATATAAATTTTTTAAATAAAAT
This sequence comes from Bacteroidota bacterium, assembly GCA_027297025.1. Classification (GTDB taxonomy): domain Bacteria; phylum Bacteroidota; class Bacteroidia; order Cytophagales; family Cyclobacteriaceae; genus JAPUIM01. The sequence goes on from JAPUIM010000494.1 coordinate 1,560, forward strand.
TCTCAGGAATAAGAATGCAAAATTTGAAGTGAATGGTAAATGGAAGTACCGTGCTTACCACTCCTAATACTATATAACAGTAAATAAATTTTCAACCAAAAGGTCAAAGAGGGAGATTAAGGAAGAGTTGAATAGTTAGATCAAAGGGGTAGAAAAATTTCTTATGCCGTCATCTTTTAAGATCTTAAAAGACAAAGAGACTTCAAACGTACCACCCGTTCCACTACCTATAGCATTAAAATCGTTGACGTTCAAATCGTAGCTAAACCCAATAGTATAGGTAGGGGCATTGACACCAACAGAAATGATACCGGAATCTTTCCATCGATACCATAAACCCAGTATGACCTCGAAAAATTTGCCATCAAAAGCAGCAGAGTTCTTCACATCATAGGAAAAGTAAGTTCCGACATTAAACTGTAACTGGGTATTTTGATATAGCGCTAAAATTTGAGGTGACCATCTCAACTTGGATGATAGATAAAACTCAACACCTCCATGTGCCCGAAAAAGCATTGGTAGAGCTGATTTTATATTTGGATCATCCAGGAATGAATCATTGGGCCCATTGATATTGGAAACTGAAAATCCCCCGAATGCACTTCCGGTGTATAACACATAGGATCTATGAGGATTAAAATAATACATTACTCCTGCGTTGATCACAGGATAACTGGTTTGTTCTCCTATCCCCGTAAGATTTGGGCTTATTGAAGGATCAAATCCTAGAAATCGGTTATACTGGGAACCAAAGGTTAATTTGCTCAGATCTACACTTTTTTGAATCCATCCTCCCTGAATTCCTACCTGTACTACCTCGCTGCCATCAAATTTTAAATTTATGTTATAGGCTGCGGACGCCATAATGCCAGTAGTGGTCAACAACCCATCGCCACCAGCTTTTTCTTGAAAAACCGTGCCACCCACACCACCGAGATGACGAGATTCCGAACCAGATTCATAAATAGGGATTATTGCTGAAAACTGTCCGGTTTCTCTGGGCACAGGTAGGTTTAGGGATTGTTTGCGATAGTTTACCCCAAAACTGATATTCGGCTGAGCGCCAGTCAATCCAGGATTAGTATACAGCGGTGTAGAGTAATATTGGGAGAATTGTGGGTCCTGTGCCTGGAGATTTCCCAGAATGCAAGTAACTATAAGAACCCACAAAGTTCTGGGTTTGGTTAAATACTTAATATGGTAGTTAATCTTCCTCATCTGAGCAAAATGACCGTTCCTACCTGGTCTATAGTAACTCCAATATCAAATTGACCATCTACAGTGTAGGTATATACACCTGTAGGCATTTCTGCACCTGTATTGTTTTTTTGGCCGTTCCAACCAATTGTATTGGCCTCAACAAAATCATCAGTTTCAAATACCAGCAATCCCCACTTGTCAAAAATTCGCAGTCTAAAGTTTTCGGCAGATAATTTTTCTCCATATATCTTAAATACCTGGTCCTCGGGATTGAGAGCACTAGGGGCAAAAGCTGAAGGAATGAACAAAACACCTTCTTCCGGCACCCGTGGTGCCAGGGCGATGGCAAAAAATCTCAATCGGGCAGCCCGTTCACTGGTAATTTCTCCATCGATAAGATCACCCAATTGGGTGCTCACACCAATATCAGTAAATGGACCACTGGGATCGTTGGCTTCTGCCACTACCGCTGCCTCTACATTGGTGTTGATAGGATTTAAATTAGGTAGGGCGCTACGGTCCAGGTTTTCATTAATGGTAGGTAAAACGATTACTGAACTATCGAAACTACCCGATACCAAGGTCAATTCCCAATAACGTATAGGGGAAACACCGATCAAGGTGGAATCAGGGGTGGGGCTGTTGGTATTGGGTTCAAACATTTCCATTCCAATCAACGGGTTAATACCCATTACATCCACCAAGGTTACCGGTGCATAGGTGCTTCCCTTGCCAATGGGGTAGAATTTCATGCCGGTTCCTCGCTGATAAAGGATCCCATCGAGATATGATAAATCCGAACCCCCTAATGCCGCTCCATTGATAATAAGGGAATCTCCAGCTGCCAGGGTGACAATACCAAACCGGAAATCCACCGTATCTGCGGTAGTGTTATTATCCAATAATTTGTTGCCATCCCCATCCACTACCAGGTTGCCTAAACCTTGATCTCTATTGTTAATGGTCTGATTTCCCGATCCCAGGATAATAAACTCACCATTAGTGCCGTTAAAGGTGCCTAGATTGGTCCAATCACCACCCACCCCAAACGAGCCGGTATTATTGATCACTCCACTATTTTCATTGACGCCGTCCCCATCCAGGACCATATTTCCTGAATTATCGATCTGACTGAAATTTTGAAAGTCGTCAAGTACCACGAAATCCGTACTGTCTGCAATGCCCATCACCGCGTCAACTACCATTTGACCATACACAGGTCCACCACCCATCAGGCCTATGGCCATGACGGTTATTATCAATCGGTAAAGCCGTTGATAAATGTTGCGCCAATGTGTTTTAATAACTAGCAAATTCTATTTTTGGTTATTCAATTTATTGAATTAATCAAAAATTACTTAATAGACGCCTTGGCATCTATTCCCAACATCCTTTTTATTTCAGCTAATTCAGCTTTCATGTTCTCATTCTCTTTTTGCATTTGATCGATCACCCGTTGCTGGTTTTCAATCAATGCTCTCTGATTTTGTACTTCGGCCGTCAGTGTTTGCGGTTCTTGCTGGTGACGGTTCTCGAAATTTTCGAAGAACACCGAGATCTTTTTGTGCTTTCTGCCGACGATGATCTGTGTTTCCTGACTCCAATCCACAGGTTCTGCCACTCGGCCAATCACATAGCTAACTTCATAATCGCCCTGGTCTTTCATGGCATGTCCTTCAATCTCAGAAGAAATCAAATAATCTCCAATAGTCAGATCTTCACCAGTGTCTATTACCCACATTTGTCCGTTTCCTACCGCCATTACCAAATGAGGATTTTGGGTACTGGATGGCTCATTGCTTTCACGTAAACCTAAATAGGCACCCATGATAGC
>JAPUIM010000495.1 GCA_027297025.1 Bacteroidota bacterium
CTTGCTGTCTTTTAGTATACTTCTTATCCGGTTCTCCTTTCCCTTTTCACCCAATTGAAAGGTTTCAATAGTCCCATTACGTATTCGAGCAAGACCATCTTCCGTACCTATCCAAAATTGTTCTTGATCTTGGTAAATAACATTGACAATCGAATTAGGTAAATCATCTTTGACACCATAATTGTAAAAATGGGTGTTCTTAAGCCTGATAATCCCATCTCTGTTGGTGGTTAGCCATAAATTACCTTCAAAATCCTCAGCAAAATTGGTGATTTCAGAAAAACCTTCCTTTTCAGTAATAACCTCAAACTCCTGATCCACATACCTTATCAAGCTTCTGTCAGTACCGAACCAAATGCCTCCCCTACTATCGCCGCTGATAACATTTACATTGAGAAACGGATAAGAAAAATCTTCGGACCTATATGACTTCACTGTTCCTCCCTGGATGATGGATATGCCATTTATGGTTCCAACCCAGAGATTGTTTTGGTTGTCAACAAACACAGAGCGCACTTCATCACTGGGTAAACCGTTTTGTTGGCCATATCTGGAAATGGTTCCTTTTGAATAATGAATAAGACCTTGATTAAGTGTGGCTATCCAAAGATTGTTATTCTCATCTGCTGTCAAATCATACACGTTAGCATGTGGAATAAGAGTTTCCAAGCCCTCTGTGCCATATTGGAAAACTCCATTTCTGGTACCAATTAGTATATTTCCCTGATGGTCTTCACCAATGGATGTAACAATGGCGGTTTCAAGTGGAGAGTTATCAGAAATTGAAGTGAAGGTATTGTCCTGGAATTTTATCAAGCCATTGCCGTTGGTACCAATCCATAAAACTCCCGATTGATCCTCAAACAACTCAATAAAACCATTAGCATTAAAAGAAGGTACGGTCTTTTTGCTGTAGATCTGAAATTTTATTCCATCAAATCGCGCTAAGCCATTATAGGTAGCAAACCATAGGTATCCATCGTGGGTATGAACCACCGATTGAACGGCATTGCTTGGTAGACCATTTTCAGTAGTCCAGTTTTTTTTATGGTATTGGGCAATCGGTTTTGTCGGATCCAATCCCGAATTTTGTGATTGACCCCAACTACAATTGAGAATCCAACTTATGGACAATACCAGGAAGAGCGAACGGAAAAAATTCGAATTGATAGCTGGCATTACGTGTAACAAACTTAAATTATTTCAAACTATTATAATAAGGTAGAAAATAGGCATTACAGAAAGAATACTCAAAGAAAGTTAATCATTAGGAAAATAAAATAAAAGGCCCCAAAAATTGGGGCCTTTTATTCATAAGGAGAATTCTTGCTTATACCAATTCAGGCAACTTTGGTGCTTTGGGGAAATCAATTTCAGTTCCTGCAATATGATTTAAGTAATTGGTAAAAATGTTATTGGCTACAAAGCCAATAAGATCCACTAAAGCAGCTTTGGTATAACCCACATCAAAAAATCTTTCGATGGAAGATGGGGAAGGGTATCCTCTGGTCAGCGTGATATCACGTGCCAAGTCAGTCAGAATCTTCAATTTTACATCTTCTATCTCCCCGGTACGGACCTTAATGGTCTCCTCCTGGGTAAGACCTTGCATTTTACCCGCTGCAGTATGAGCAGCTAAACAATAGTCACAGGAATTGGCTTCAGCCACTGCCAGGGCTATGGCTTCAGCTTCTGCTCCGGAAAATTCACCGCCACCTAAAGTTTGACCAAGATCCAATAGAGCTTTTAAGGCTACATTGGAATTGGCCACTGTGGCATACAAATTGGGAACCATTCCAATTTTGGTTTTCAGCGCATCAAAAATTAGGGCATTTTCATCTGAAACCTGCCCTCTTGTTAACGTTTCTAAATTTTTCATTTGTGTATAATTTATATGTGATATTATTCTTACGTTATCTAATACGATATGTAACTTTATATGTTACATTATATTCTAAAAAAATTCTTATGCTGAGATTTTATCTCGGAGATCAGTGATCTTGTCATTCATGCTTCTAAAGAATTTATTCCTTTCCTTTTCCGATACCGAACTTATTAAGCTTGACTTCTTTATGATATTATTAATAGAGTGATGGGTTTGATCACAAAACTGGCTATTAGAGGTAGTAAGAATGTCCAATACATTATGGGTGATATAGGTTATTTTGGTATCCCCCATTACAAAAAAGATGGTGTTATCTGAAATAGTCACCTCATTATAATAAAGTTTGAAATTGCTGTCTAGCCCCTCATAGGTTTCCCCTGGCATGAATTTATGCCCTTTTTCCGCCTGTTTCTTAAGGTGTAAAATCAATTGTTCCACCTGTCCGCATAATTGAATGGCTTCATCTTCATTTGAAAAAAGACCGCATTCCCAATAAAATTCAATTTGCCTTAAGTTTGTGATAATGGTTTCATTACTCCATATCTCAACGCTGGGTGCTTTTATGTAGGCTTTGGCAATCTTATCGCAAATACTTAAGGTTTCTTCTTTAATATGCCGGGGATCAAACTGTTTATCATCAAACTCCGGGTATTGCAAAATAGTCTTCAACCAAAAGAAGATTTGAAAGCAGTTAATTCTCTAAATAGCAAAAGATGAAATAAAGGTATATCCTTGGCCGCATAAATTAGCTCCTTGTTATCAAACTTATTGATAGCCTGGAGGTTGCCCAGAATGGATTCCAGGTAATCATCGAAAGTGAAGTTTTCCCTATTTATTGCCCGGTAGTGAAAAGTAACCAGATCCTGGCTGTTACCAAAAAGATTATCAATGGAAACATTAAACTTTCGACTTAGTTTCTCTATCTCTTCAAAGGTCAAGGTGGTTTCTCCTCTAATTCTTCGGTAGGTACTATCGCTGCTTAGAGACAACACCTCGGCAACCTCATCGACAAAAGAAAGGTTGGACGGAATCGTATCTTTTATCTGCTGGAGAAAGAGTTGCTGCAAACCCTTGGAACTTTCCATGAAAACAAATTAAAAAAAATTATGCAATTACTGAAAGTATTCGCTCCCAAATTTTTAATTTAATCCCTTCTACAAGTGAAGTAGACTAGTCACTTTTTGACGATACTTTGTCAAAGAATTTTTTCACCCAACGATCCAAAGTCCGGTCGGAAATTAGATTAGGTAGGGTCCACATCATAAATTTCTTGGGAGTGATCACATATCTGGTTTTAGGATGGGGTGTTTTTAATATTTTGGTAATAAGTTTTGATACTTTGTCAGGCTCTAATGCATCTCCCATTGACTTTTCCCTGCTTTTTTGCCAACCCTTGATGATATCGATATAATCCGTTTCTTTATAGGATTCGGTTTGATCAAATGCTTTCTGCCAGATGGGTGTTTTGATAGGGCCCGGTTCCACCACCACCACCTTTATTCCATATATTAATAATTCTCTCCTTAATGCATCTGACAAGGCTTCCAGGGCATGTTTTGAAGCCGCATAGGCTCCGGCAAACGGCATTGCAATTCGTCCCGCTACTGAACTGATATTAATGATAGTACCTCTAGGCAAATGGGAAGAACTACCAGCACCAAGAAGGGGGAGAAACTGTTGGGTAACCGCATTTACCGCAACCACATTCACCTCCAATTGATAAC
>JAPUIM010000496.1 GCA_027297025.1 Bacteroidota bacterium
CAATCCGATGGTTCGCTTTAATGGCGTTTCGTAACCTGGTTAAATAGTCAGCAATTGGATCTGTCATGTTATTTTCAATTTTCTAAAATCGGTTTGCCAAACCGGCCTGCAAAGTTAGTTAACTTTTAATTTTATAAAGTATAAGTACCCGAATATTTACCAGCTTGCTTTAGTAACTCCAGGGATCATACCCTTTGAGGCCATCTCCCGAAAGGTTACCCTGCTGATGCCGAACTTCCTCATATAACCTTTTGGTCTTCCCGTTAGTTTGCAACGGTTGTGCAATCTTACCGGGGAAGCATTTCTAGGTAATTTGTCCAGTCCAACGAAGTCGCCTGCCTCCTTTAGTTTCTTTCTTTTGGCAGCGTATTTAGCAACCATACGCTCTCTTTTTCTTTCCCTTGCCTTTATTGATTCTTTTGCCATTTTAATTATTATTTTTATTCCTGAAAGGCATTCCAAATGCCTTCAACAAAGCATAGCTTTCTTCGTCAGAGTTTGCAGTGGTAACAAATGTAATATCCATACCAGATATTCGGTTTATCTTGTCAATACTGATTTCGGGAAATATTATTTGTTCTTGAACACCCAAAGTATAGTTTCCACGACCGTCAAAACTTTTCTCGTTGATTCCCCTAAAATCCCTTACCCGGGGTAACGCTACGGTCATAAGCCTGTCTAAAAACTCATACATGCGGTCGCCTCTTAAGGTAACCCGCGCTCCGATAGGCATGCCATCCCGAAGATGAAAATTTGAAATAGACTTCTTTGCCTTGGTAGGTACCGCCAGTTGACCAGTTATTGTTGATAATTCCTCAACACCCAGGTCAACCAATTTTTTATCATTTACCGCATCCCCGACACCTTTGTTAACACATATCTTAGTCAACTTGGGGACTTGCATCACAGATTTGTACTGGAACTTTTCCTTAAGTGCCGGCACAATCTCACTGATATATTTTTCCTTTAGTCTAGGGCTAGCCATTTTTAATAATTTCTCCGGTTTTCTTAGAATATCTTTGCAACTTACCCTTATCGTCCTTTTTTCTGCCAATTCGGGTAGCATCTCCGGTAGCAGGATCCACCAGCATTAAATTGCTTAGGTGTATAGAAGCTTCGGTTTTTTCAATACCTCCCTTCGGATTTGAAGCAGACGGTTTCACATGTTTGGTTACCATATTCAAACCTTCTACAATTGCTCTGTATTTGACCCGTTCTACCACCAGCACTTTCCCGGTTTTTCCCCGGGAATTCCCGGAAATCACTTTTACAGTGTCTCCGTTTATTATGTGTAATTTTTTTATCTTTTTCATTTAATCTAAACTACTTCTGGAGCCAAGGATACAATTTTCATAAATTGTTTCTCACGTAACTCACGACCAACCGGGCCGAAAATCCTGGTGCCTATTGGTTCATCAGTGGCACTTAGCAACACTGCCGCATTGTCTTCGAACCGGATATAAGATCCATCTTTGCGACGAATTTCTTTTTTTGTTCTTACCACAACGGCTCTTGAAACCGTACCCTTTTTCAAGCTACTGGATGATAGCGCATCCTTAACTGTCACAATTACTTTATCTCCGATACTAGCATAACGTCTGCCTGTACCACCCAATACCCTGATAACCAAAACTTCCTTGGCACCGCTATTGTCTGCTACATTTAGTCTACTCTCTTGTTGAATCATCTTATTTCACCTTTTCTACTATTTCTAATAAACGCCACCTTTTGAGCTTACTGAGTGGTCTTGTTTCCATTATGGTAACCGTATCTCCAATACCACACTCGTTTTTTTCGTCGTGTGCCATGAATTTTGTTGATTTCCGTTGGAATTTCCCATAAACCGGGTGTTTCACTTTACGGTCCACACGTACAGAGATGGATTTGTCCATCTTATTACTGACCACGGTACCGGTTCGCTCTTTTCTTAAATTTCTTTCCATGGCGTTATGCGTTACTGTTTTGTTTGATGGTTAACTCCGTATTCATCCTGGCAATTAAACGTTTTGCCTGGCTGATCTTCATTGGATTCTCAATTGGTGAAATGGCATGGGCAAACTTCAATTTCTGCAAGTTTTCCTTTTCAGAAATGACGCGTTCCTGTAGTTCGTTGATTGAAAGTGATTTTATCTCTGAATTATTCATGATTTTATCGTGCTATGTAATCCCTTCTTACCACAAATTTTGTTTGTATCGGGAGTTTTTGAGCAGCTAATCTCATTGATTCTTCAGCCAACTTTTTGTGTACTCCGCTCGATTCAAACATGATTGTTCCGGGTTTCACCACTGCTACCCAGTATTCCGGGGCTCCTTTACCCTTACCCATACGCACTTCTGCCGGTTTTTTAGTAATTGGTTTATCGGGAAATATTCGAATCCAAACCTGACCTTCCCTCTTCATGGCCCTGGTCACTGCAATACGAGCAGCTTCCAATTGTCTGCTGGTGATCCATCCTGGCTCCAGCGCCTTCAACCCAAAGTTTCCGAAAGCCATGGTGTGACCCCTCTGTGCAATTCCCTTAACTCTCCCTTTTTGCTTCTTGCGGTATTTGGTTCTTTTCGGTTGTAACATGTTATTTTTCTTATTCCCGCTTGCGGCGGGACAATATTATCTTCTTTTTCTTTTTGCTCCGTCACGTTTACGCCTGTTGGCCATATCGCTTCCTCCGGTGTTTCCAATGTTAGGTGACAAGTCTCTTTTACCGAATATCTCTCCCTTAAATATCCATACCTTGATACCAATCTTTCCGTATACAGTTTTGGCTTCGGAAACCGCATAGTCGATATCAGCCCGTAGTGTATGTAAAGGAATTCGACCATCCTTATACTGTTCAGACCGGGCCATCTCTGCTCCTCCCAATCTTCCAGCTACCTTTATTTTAATTCCTTGAGCCCCCACTCTCATAGCGCTGGCAATTGCCTGCTTCATGGCTCTTCTGTAAGAAATTCGAGCTTGCAATTGCTGAGCAATGGACTCGCCTACCAATCTTGCGTCCAATTCGGGCCTCTTTATTTCGAATATGTTTATCTGGACATCCTTGCCGGTGATTTTTTTCAACTCCTCCTTAATCTTATCTACCTCGGTCCCACCTTTGCCAATCACCACCCCCGGACGGGCCGTATGTACCGTCAGGGTAATCCGTTTTATGGTTCTTTCGATGATAATTTTCGAAATTCCCCCTTTTGGAATCCTGGCACGTATGTATTTGCGGATTTTATGATCTTCAACGATCTTTTCAGAAAAATCCTTCCCACCGTACCAGTTGGAATCCCAACCTTTTACTATGCCCAATCTTAAACCTATAGGGTTTACTTTTTGTCCCATCTATTAATTATTTAGAATCTTTTTTCTCATCCTCCACTGCTTCCTGGATTGTTGCTTCACGCAAATTGTCTACCACCAACGTTACGTGGTTTGAACGCTTGCGTATGCGATGCGCCCGTCCCTGTGGTGCCGGACGTAGTCTTTTTAACATACGGGCACTGTCCACCAATATTTCCTTAACGTAAAGATCCGCTTCTTCCAACTTAACCTCCTCATTTTTAGACTGCCAATTGGCTACTGCAGAAAGCAGTAACTTTTCTATTCTGGCGGCTCCTACTTTTGGTTCGAATTTTAAAATATTCAAGGCCCTGTTCACGGATTCACCCCTGATCATATCTGCTACCAACCGCATTTTACGAGGTGAGGTAGGCACATTATTTAAACGAGCAACTGCTTCCATAATCTCTTCTATCTTTTGCCTCTGTCCTTTTTAGCAACGTGACCCCTGAAGTTCCTGGTAGGTGCAAATTCTCCAAGTTTGTGTCCTACCATATTTTCAGTTACATACACCGGAATGAATTTATTTCCATTGTGAACTGCAAATGTATGGCCTACAAAATCTGGAGAAATCATAGACCTTCTAGACCATGTTTTGATTACTGATTTCTTTCCAGAATCACTCATGATCTGAACTTTATTTTCGAGTCGAAAATCAATATAAGGTCCTTTTTTCAGTGATCTTGCCATGCTCTATTATCTCTTGCTTATTATTAGTTTATCCGAATATTTTCTAGTAGCTCGTGTTTTGTAACCTTTGGCATACAAACCGGTTCTTGAACGTGGATGACCTCCCGAGGCCCTGCCTTCACCTCCTCCCATGGGATGATCAACAGGATTCATTGCCACACCCCGGACCCTGGGCCTTCTGCCTAACCACCTGTTTCTTCCTGCTTTCCCTAGCCTCACGTTCATATGATCTGCGTTGGAAACGGTACCTATAGTGGCCAAACAGGTGTTCAACACCATTCTCATCTCGCCGGATGGTAATCTTAAGGTGGCATACTTTTCTTCTCTGGCTAATAACTGAGCGTAAGATCCAGCACTTCGGGCAATAGCCCCACCTTTCCCCGGTTTCAATTCAATATTATGAATAATAGTACCTAAAGGGATCTTGGAAATAGGTAAAGCATTACCCACCTCAGGCGCTACTTTTTCACCAGAAATTACGGTTTGCCCTACTTTTACCCCCTGAGGAGCCACGATATATGATTTTGCTCCATCGGCATAATACAATAATGCCACCCTAGCTGAGCGGGTGGGATCGTATTCAATTGACTTGATAGTGGCCGGAATATCAAATTTATTTCTTTTGAAATCCACCAACCTGGTTTTCCTCTTATGTCCGCCTCCTATATTTCTGATAGTCATACGGCCTTGGTTGTTTCTTCCACCAGTCCTTTTGACGATTTTCACTAACGCCTTTTCAGGGGTATCTTTGGTGATATCAGAAAAAACCGGGGCAATTCGATGACGCTGTCCCGGTGTGATTGGTCTCAGTTTCCTTACTGCCATACTCCCTAATTAAATACCACTATAAAAATCAATTATCTCTCCTTCGGCCAAAGTGACAATGGCTTTTTTAAAGGATGAGGTTCTTCCTGTAATAATCCTCGACTTGGTATTCCTGGATTTCCTTTTACCAGAATATACCATGGTACGCACGTTTTCTACATTGACCCCATATATTCTTTCTACCTCTTTCTTTATCTGCACCTTATTGGCTTCTTTATCCACGATAAATCCGTACTTTCCACTCTCATTTAGAGCAGATATTTTTTCGGTTACCAGTGGTTTTTTTAGTATAGCCATTTTCGCTTAATTCAAAATATTCTCAATCTTTTTCAAGGAATCCTCACTTATCAACAAATTATCGGCATGAATCACATCATAAGTACATAGTTGTTCAGCAGTGGTAACTTGAGCATTTTTTAAATTGCGTGAGGAAAGAAAAATGTTGTAATCATGTTCAGGCAAGACTAGCAATGTCTTCTTGTCAGAAAGTGACAAGGCATTAAGAAATTTTAAATAGTCATTGGTTTTGGGAGCTTCAAGTTTAAACCCTTCCAAGACAGCAATATTTTTCTCTTTTGCTTTATAAGATAATGCTGATCTCCTGGCAACCTTTTTTAATTTTTTATTCAATTTGGTGTTATAGTCCCTTGGTCGGGGTCCGAAAACGGTTCCACCTCCTCTAAACAATGGATTTTTTATATCACCAAATCTTGCAGAACCAGTACCTTTTTGTCTTTTCACTTTTCTTCTTGAGCCCGCTACATCACCTCTTTCTTTAGTTTTATGGGTGCCTTGGCGTTGATTGGCTAAATATTGTTTGACATCCAAATAAATAGCGTGATCATTGGGCTCAATCTCGTAAATTGATTTAGCCAGGTCAGCTTTTCTACCTGTGTCTTTTCCGGTTTGTTTTAAAACAACAACTTTCATTATTTCTCCAAAATTATGGTTGAGTTCTTAGAGCCTGGAACCGAACCACTTATCAAAATCAAATCTTCTTCGAGAATAATTTTAATTACCTTAAGGTTCAATACTTTAACCCTATCACCGCCCATTCTTCCCGCCATCTTCATTCCTTTAAAAACCCTAGCTGGATAGGAAGCCCCACCAATCGAACCC